>JAPFDH010000019.1 GCA_026169045.1 Lachnospiraceae bacterium
ATAGGTCAGGATCTTGAACATGGTCTTGGGGTCCACTGCCGGATTTCTGCCTTTGGCAGAGTAAGCCTGATACAGCAAGCTGTAGTCTAAATCCTCCAATTCGTGGCTCAGCAGTCGGACAGAGTCATCATCAGGAACCAGACCTTCCAAATTTAATGGCAAAACCAGTTGATAAGGATCGCCAAATTCGGTATAATTTTTATGGTATATTTGGTTATTGGTCATATCTAATTATACCATGGATTACGGACCCTTTGGGGTCCGTTTTCTGTTTTCAAGGCATAAAAACGGAGCCGCTGCTCCATAGATGATTACTCATCTATTTTGCAACGACCCCTTGACGGAGATGCTCTGATTGCTAAAGCTTAGCTGATTGTAATGGTGATAGTACCAATCACAGCATCAGAAGTGCCTTCTGGCAAAGTGCCTGTAGGAGTTACGGTGATGGTACCGATAACAGCAGTACCAGCTGCACCGTCAGCGCCGTTGTCAGCGGTTGCAACTTCCACAATGACCACATTGGGGTCTGACCCCCAATGTTCGGGAGATAAGAGCATAAATTTAGCCAGGATTGATGATTAGTCAGTCCTGACTATATAAGGTTATAATCCATATTTTTTTGTAGCAATCCGCGATTCTATAATAAATGCTGCCCGTCTATCATTTCGTGCCTGCATTGTATTTTTCGCGGTTTTTCTTATGTATGGGTTAACACGTCTCTGACACACTGATTGACAGAAAACAAAAAGGCATACATCGATCTTGCAAAACTATCTTTTATATCTCTCTGATTCAATTCAGCCTGATATTGAGCAGTCACGGATCCTTCTTCATCCAGAAAAATCTGAAATTCTTCCTCATTTGTTCTCACCACATATTTTCTGTCCTGAATCTTTTTCTGTTTTTCTTCCCCGATATCATGTTTCAAATAGGATGTCAGCTGTATTCTTCCGCAGTCTTCAACCTCCGCCCATATATTGGGTGTATCTTTTGTAATGGCATAAATAAGAAAGTTTTCATCTGTTTCTCCCATTTCTTCACAGGAATAAGGTATCTGTTCCTCTTCCAGATATTGTTTCACTTTTTCTGCATACACATTCATATTGCTCAGCCCCTTTTATCTGTATGGTATGTTTTACAGTTTTTCGATCCGAAAACTGTTTAGCCTAGTATAACTCATTTCAATTCTTTTACAATATGTGGCAGCATTTGTGTACAGGTTTTTTTACTTTTCCGATCAAAAAACGGGATATCCGTTATTACAGATATCCCGCAGAGGTTTATTCACCGTATTTTTTTATAATATTTAAAATGATTTCCACGCAGCTCTCCATGGACTGGACACATGCAAACTCAAATCTTCCATGGAAGTTCTGGCCGCCGGTTCCAAGGTTTGGACAGGGCAGTCCCATATAGGAGAGTCTCGCACCGTCGGTACCGCCCCGGATGGGCAGAGTCACCGGTTCCAATCCAGCTTCCTGTATGGCTTCCCTTGCATGTTCCAATAAATGCTTATGGGGTTCCACCATTTCTTTCATATTCCGGTAGGAATGCAGTTCCTTTAAGGTAAAAGTTCCTTCTCCATATTTTTTATTTAAAAAGGTGATACAATCCTGGAAAAACGCCACTTTTTTCTCGAATTTTTCTCCGTCATGATCACGGATAATGTATTCCATCTCGGCCTGATCGCATGTTCCGCTCATATCCGTTAAATGATAGAATCCTTCGTATCCTTCGGTATACGCCGGTTTATCAAATTCGGGAAGGAGACGTTCCAGTTCCATCCCCATTAACAGGGCATTTTTCATTTTTCCCTTGGCACTGCCGGGATGGATGCTGGTTCCTTTTATGAAAACCCGATATCCGGTGGCATTGAAATTTTCATATTCCAATTCCCCGGCGTCACCGCCGTCCACCGTGTAGGCAAATTCAGCGCCAAATCCCTTCACATCAAAAAAGTCCACTCCATGTCCCACTTCTTCATCGGGGGTAAATCCGATCTGGATATCTCCATGGGGAATCTCTGGATGTTCCAGCAGATACTGGGCAGCTTCCATGATTTCTGCCACTCCGGCTTTATCATCCGCTCCCAGAAGAGTCGTTCCGTCGGTGACAATCAGATCTTTTCCCACATAACGGGATAATACAGGAAATTCCTTTGGAGTCATTTCATAACCCAGTTCCTGATTTAATACGATGGTTCCACCATCATAGTTGGTTACAATTCTCGCCTTCACATCTTTTCCGCTGACTGCATCCGATGTGTCCATATGGGAAATAAATCCAATGGAAGGCTTTCCCTTTACTGTGGCAGGAATGGTGGCATAGACATAACAATGGGAATCCATGCGCACATGGGAAGCTCCCATATCCTCCAGTTCCTGTTTTAATATCTCGGCCAGGTCAAATTGTTTTTTTGTGCTGGGCACCTGATCGCTTCCTTCTTCTGACTGGGTGTCCACAGCGACATACCGCAAAAATTTTTCAATCACCCTTGACATTTGGGTATCGCACTCCTTTCTTCTATCGATTAGCCAATTCTCTCATGATATCTTCCCATGTGACCTGTTTCTCTGCCATCAAAACCATCACATGGTACAGAAAATCGGAAATTTCATATTTGATTTCTTCCGGATCCGGATTCTTTGCGGCTATGATAATTTCTGTAGCCTCTTCTCCGCATTTTTTCAGAATCTTATCGATTCCCTTATCAAACAAGTAGTTGGTGTAGGAGCCTTCTTTCGGATGGATCTTTCGGTCTTTTATCACATCATATACCTGTTCCAATACTTTATGGGGATTGGCGGCGTCCGCATGCTTATCCAAAATTTCCTGAAAGAAACAGGAATAGGATCCTGTGTGACACGCTGCCCCCACCTGGGCTACCTTTGCCAGAATCGTATCATTGTCGCAATCCAGATAGAGAGCTTTTACATATTGATAATGCCCGGAAGTCTCTCCTTTTAACCATCTCTCCTGACGACTTCTGCTGTAATAGCACATTTTTCCTGTTTCCACCGTTTCCTGAAAAGCGGCTTCGTTCATATATGCCACCATCAGAACTTCCCCTGTGCGGTAATCCTGTACCACCACCGGCATCAGTCCGTCCGTGTTTAGCCGGAATTGTTCCCATGTAATGCGAGGTTCATATGTGAAAACAGGGATTTTCTTCTGCTTCATTTTCTGCTTGATACCGTAAAAGTCTGCATTATAATCCTCACAGCATAAAATGAGAACTTCTGTCAGGCTCTCCGGCTTCCAGGCTTCGATCCAGGCATCCAGATTTTTCAATAAGATGGTCTCTGTTTCATAATCTTTCCCGGTCACCCGTTCCCCGCCGAACCGTTCCACAGCTTCCGAAAAGACCTTCTGTTCCTCTGCGATCTGAGGATGAATCCATACCTGCTTTGCCCCGGCATAGATATATTTTTTTACATCTTCCAGGCGTCTGATGTTTCCTCCCATATATAGATCCAGAGAGGTATTTCTGGCTATTTCTTTGCTGATGCCTATGGCCGCATCGTGTTCTTTGTCATCTCCGGAACAGTCAATCAGCACCATTCCGTCGGCTCCATTATGATCCAACTGTTCCGATAAGGTTTTGGGATCCAGTTGATACGGTCCCTCTTTGTATAAAGAAGCTTGATTTCCCTTTAAATAATATTTGGGTAATAATGCCATTGTTTTCGCCATATTTTTTCCTCCATTCCCGCACATCCCTTATTCCCGGATCGTTGTAGCGGCCATTTCAATGATTGTCCAGGACTCATCTCCGTATTGGTACGCGTTTTCCTGACGTCCCGTTTCCTCAAAGCCCACCCGCTTATAGCAGTAACGGGCAGACAGATTTTTTTCAAATACCCGCAGTGTCACTTTTTTTACCCGTAAAATCTCAAAAGCAAAGCGGAGTGCCTGGCGCACCGTATCTTTTCCATATCCGAATCCGCGCCGCTTGGGATCCACGACAATAAAAGCCAGATGCACCGTTTCCGTTTCATAGTCCACATCCCGCATGAGTACATGTCCCACCGGAATTCCTTTTTCATCCACAGCCATAAAAATCCATGCGTTCGGATCTTCCTCGTATTTCAACCGATAGGCCGATAATTGCTCCTGGGTCAGAGGATAACGAAACTTTCCGGCACACCACATGGAAAAGCCGGGCTCACCGGGAACCCACTGCAGTAGTTTGGGCGCATCGTTTCGTTTATAAGGGCGTAAACGAACCATGTTTTCTCCTCCTAAACCATTTCCTGCCCTACCACGAGCAGAGCAGGGAGAAATGTAAAGCTGGTTCCTTCCGGTCCCGGAATAAAATGGGATTTTGGATCCAGAGCCTCCCAGGCATCGATTTCTTTTGATTTTGCTCCCGGTTGTCTGCGGATATTTACATGGGATCTGGGCTCCTCAAAGTATGAAAAGAGAATGTTTTCATGAATTCCGATGGACTGATACTGATCTCCCTCCAGCAGCCCTTCTTTCACAATGGCAATATGGTGATAAACATAATCAAACAGTTTTTCTGTTTTCAGAAAAGCGATTCTGCCCCGGCGCATCTCGGGCACGCTCTTTCGCTTCCAATCTTCTACTCCCTGAGGAATGGCATGATAATAAATATGATACATATATACCCAGTTTCTCATGGTTTCCTGACCGGGCCACTGTTCCAGAAATGGATTCAGCGGTGAAAGCAATGCTTCCGGTTCCTGTTCCTGTCCTATGGCTTCATAATAGAAGAAAAGCATTTTGCCAAAATGATACAGCGCTGCCGTCATGATCTTTTCTTCCTTCACCAGGCCTTTCACCTGTTTTTCTGCTTCTTCCAGTGCCTTTTTTAATTCTGTTTCGTCAATATCTGATTTTAACTGTCCTCTATAATGATAGCGATAAATTGTCTGTTCCATAATTTCCTCTTTTCCTTTTTATCTAGCTTAAACTTCCCTTTGTGGAAAGCACATCCATAATCCTGGGATCTTCCTGGGTAGCGATGTCCAGGGCTTTTGCAAATGCCTTAAACATAGCCTCAATAATGTGATGATTGTTTGTTCCTGCCATCTGACGAATATGGATATTCATCCCTGCCGAATAGGATACGGCATAGAAGAATTCTTTTACCATTTCGGTATCAAAATCCCCTACGCGATCTGCGGTAAACGTGGCATCAAACTGAAGATAGGGACGGCCCGACAAATCCAGTGCACATAAAATCAAAGCTTCGTCCATGGGAAGGATAAAGGATCCATAGCGTTTCATAGACTTTTTATCTCCCACAGCCTGGGCAATGGCCTGTCCCAACACGATTCCCGTGTCTTCAATGGTATGATGGGAATCCACATAGAGATCTCCATCCACCTTTGCATCCAGATTAAACAGACCGTGACGGGCAAAACTGTTTAACATATGATCCAAAAAACCGATACCCGTATCAATGTTGGCGATGCCGGTTCCATCCAGTTCCAGTGTCATCGAAATATCGGTTTCCTTTGTTTTTCTTCTTATCTCTCCGATTCGTTCCATAGCATCCTCCCAAAGCCTTTACTCAAATCTCACCCGCATGGAATTTGCATGGGCAGTCAGCTGCTCTGCCTCGGCAAATGTGATCACATCATCCTTTACCGGTGCCAGAGCTTCCCTGGAATAGTAAATGATGCTGGATTTCTTGATGTAGTCATCCACGCCGAGAGGGGAAAAGAACTTAGCCGTCCCATTGGTGGGAAGGACATGGTTCGGTCCGGCGAAATAATCCCCAAGAGGTTCACAGCTGTACTCTCCTAAGAATATGGCTCCCGCATTTTTCACCTTCGTCATGGTCTCAAAAGGATTCTTTGTAACCAGTTCCAAATGTTCCGGTGCGATTTCATTGGCCACATCCACTGCTTCCTCCATGGAATTTACCAGAAGAATATATCCGTAATTATCCAGGGATTTTTGAATGATTTCCCCTCTGGATAATTCCTTTATAAACTGATCGGTCTGGGCGGAGACTTCTTCTGCCAGCTTTCTGCTGTCTGTGACTAAAATCGCACTGGCCAGTTCATCATGTTCCGCCTGGGACAGAAGATCTGCCGCCACAAACCGGGGATTGGCCGTCTCATCTGCCACCACCATAATCTCGCTGGGTCCGGCAATGCTATCAATACTCACATGGCCATATACCGCTTTTTTGGCCAGTGCCACGTAAATATTTCCCGGTCCCACAATTTTATTGACTCTGGGAATGGACTCGGTACCAAAAGCCAAAGCTGCAATGGCCTGTGCGCCGCCTACTTTATAAACTTCTGTGGCTCCTGCGATATGGGCAGCTGCCAGGGTCACCGGATTGATTTTTCCCTCTCTGGAGGGTGGTGTCACCATACAGATCCGTTCCACTCCTGCCACTTTGGCCGGTACAATATTCATAAGAACGGAAGAAGGATAGGAGGCTTTCCCACCCGGCACATAAACACCCACGCTCTCCAAAGGGGTGATCTTTTGACCCAGAATGGAGCCGTCTACTCTGCTGTCAAACCAGCTGTTCCTTTTTTGTTTTTCATGATACATTCGTATGTTTTCCATGGAGCGCTTCATTACTTCCAAAAGCTTTGGATCCACGCTGTCCAATGCTTCCTGAATCTCTTCTTCACTCACCCGGATGGTTTCTTTTGTCAGACGGATCCCGTCAAATTGTTCGGTGTAGGAAAAAAGCGCCTCATCTTTTCTTTCCTTCACATCCTCCACAATGGATGTGACACGCTTTGTATATACATCATACTGGTTGGGATCTCTCTTTAAAAGATCGGCCAGCAAATCTTTTTTGGAAGTTTCGTCCAATGCTATAATTTTCATGTATCCCACTCCTTTCCCTTGCTCTTTTTTATATTACCTTGCGAAGTTCCTGAATAATTCTGCTGATTCGTTCATTTTCCATCTTCATACTGACCTGATTGACTACCACACGGGCAGAAAGCGGACAGATCTCTTCCAATACTTCCAGGCCATTTTCCTTCAGTGTAGTTCCGGTCTCCACGATATCCACGATCACTTCCGACAATCCCACAATGGGAGCCAGTTCCACAGAACCGTTGAGCTTAATGATCTCCACTGTCTGATGCTTTTTATTATAGAAGTAATCCTTTGCAATATTGGGATATTTGGATGCCACACGGATCCGTTCATGATGGAGCAGATACTCTTTAGCCTCGGCCGGTCCTGCCACACACATGCGGCATTTTCCGATTCCCAGATCCATGACCTCATACAGTTTTCTTCCCTCTTCCAAAATGGTATCCTTTCCCACCACGCCGATATCGGCGGCTCCGTACTCCACATAGGTAGGTACATCACTAGCTTTCGCCAGGAAAAATTTTAATTTCAATTCTTCATTGACAAAAATCAGCTTTCTGGAATTTTCATCTTTCATTTCTTCACATGTAATTCCGATCTGTTCCAGAAGTCCCATGGCCTTTTTTGCCAGACGTCCCTTTGCCAGGGCAAATGTTATATACCGCATCCGATCTCCTCCTTACGCCTTTGCTTTCATAAATGCATCCATGGAAACCTGATTTTTGCTTCCATCCAAAACATTGATCACCTGAACCGTCTGCCCCGTTTCATCTATGTACAGGATTCCTCCGGTCTCACTTCGTTTGGCCAGTGCCACGTATTCTTCCAATGTCATATCTGAATGGCGCCGCATCAGCTGAAGATAGGTTCCCTGCCCCCTCAGAATTCCTGCCAAATGAATGGCCAGTTCCCTCTGTTCTTTTTCATAGAGCAGAATCGTCCCCATAATATCGGTATCCACTTTTATTTTCTGCCGCTGCATGGCATTCATCAGTGCATCCAGATTAATGGCAAACCCGATGGATGCTGCATCTTTTCCAAACTGAATCAGCAGTTTATCATATCGTCCTCCGGTGGCAACGGCTTCTCCCATACCATAGGTATACGCCTTAAAAATAATACCGGTATAATAATCGAATTTTCCCAGCATTCCGAGATCAAATGTTACGTATGACTGCAGTCCGTATATGGATAATATCTCATAAATTTTTTCCAGACGGTTTAAGGCATTCTGAGCGGTTTTATTTTTTGTCACATTCTTTGCTTCTTTTAAAAGCTCCACGGTTCCAAAGGTTTGGGGAATTTTTATGATACTCTCTTTCAGTGTTTCCGGCAGATCCCGTTTGGAAAGAAGTTCCTCCACACCGAAATAATTTTTTTCCTCAATTAAAATCCGCAGTTCTTTTCTGTCCTGCTCATCCAGCCCCGCTTCTTCCATCAGACCGTTGAAAAAATCCACATGGCCGATTTCCACCTGGAATTCCTTCAACCCGGCTTCAATCAGGCTGTCGATCAGCATGGCGATCATTTCGCCGTCCGCATCGGATGTAGCATCTCCGATCAGTTCGGCTCCCATCTGAGTGTTTTCATTCAAACGTCCCTGATAGCAAAAATCATTGATAAAGGTATCGCCACAGTAGGAAAAACGAACCGGCATATCCTCATCCATATAGTATTTTGCAGCACAGCGGGCAATGGAGGGCGTAATATCCGGCCGAAGCACCAGCGTATTTCCTTCCCGGTCAAAAAACTTAAACAATTTGCGGGCCTCCACACTGCCCCTTTCTTTACTGAAAATTTCGAAAAATTCAAACATGGGTGTCTGAATGTTGCGATACCCATATAGTTTCATCACCTGCGCAATCCGTTTTTGTACGGTTTCCTTTCTGGCATATTCCACGCTGTAAATATCTCTGACACCTTCCGGTGTATGAAGCAAATATTGATTATCCATAAAAGCCTCCCATCTCTCACGTCTTCAGATACTTTATTATGCTAATGTGGTAGTAGAATAAATTTAATATGAGAAATTATACCGAATCTGTTTTCATTTGTCAATACGCAGAATTTTCGTAACCGTTCAGCCATAGGGCTGTAACGGGAGAGAAAATTATGCTTGCATAATTTTCTCTCCCGCTCAGACCTATGAGCTGAGCGCCTGTGAATGAGTAAAACAGTGGCGACAGCCACAATAAGCACGCAGTGCGGTTTTACGAATGGCGCGGGCTAAACTGTTATTCTCTGGAAATCAAATCCAGCTGCAAAGCTTCCAGATAATGAAGATAGGCTCCTCCGGTGATTTTTATCCGATACGTTTTATCGATTTCTTCATAGGTGACACTTTTTCTTCCGCCCTTTTTTCCCCGTTCCCAAAAAAAGAGAATATCCCGAAGGGGAACATAATACGCCTCATCCATCTGACTGTAGTATAAGATGATAAAAGCAATCCCCTGCTGCCTCTCAAATGCTTTCATAAATGCAATCTGATGTTCGTGAATGTTTTGAAGAGGAAACGTCTTTGCACTGCATTCCTTTGCATCAAAACATACAGGAATCCCCTGTACCGCCCCGATATAATCCACGGTACTCTTCTGATCAAAATAAGCCAGTGTGATATGTCTCGTTTTCTTGTCAATGGTGATCGGTTTGATGGGCGTAGGAATTTTCTGAATCAAGGCCAGATTTTTATTCTGATACTGTTCATTGGTATAATTAATCATATCTTCCAATGTGGACCCCCTAAGCCCCCTTGTGTTCCATGTTCCCATATATTCAAAGCCCCTCTGTGCGTATTACCTGGTTCCATAATTTGGGAAGCGGCGCTTTTATCGTCTTATGGGATAAACCGGAAAATTCCCCTTCCATAGCCGGAAAGACCAATTCTCCCGCATGCAAAAGCTGTGTTTTTACCCCATATTTTTCCCGAAAGATTCTGTTAACCTGCGGATTTCCATACTTTGTATCTCCGATAATGGGATGACCGATGGAAGATAGATGGGCACGGATCTGGTGGGACCGTCCGGTAATCAGGAAAACCCTCATATAGGTGACAGATTTTCCCACGGATATGGGCTCATACTCCGTCTCGATCCACTGGGATTCGTCGGATATGGGCTGATCCGTTATGGTTACTTTATTTTTTTCGTGATCCTTAGTGAGATATCCGGAAATTTTTCTTCCCTTTTCCAATCGCCCTGCGATCAGACAGACATAGTATTTATGGATGGTACGGTCATGAAACAGTTTTGCCATTTGCTGCAGACCGGCAAGAGACGTTCCTGCCACTAAGATACCGCTGGTATTCCGATCCAGCCGGTTACAAACAGAAGGGCGGAAAAACTGCAGTTCTTCCCGCCCCAGTTTCCCGGATTCCAGACAATAATCAATCACCTGATCCACCATGGATTCCTCTTTTTTGTCTGCCCGCTGTGATAACATCCCCACCGGTTTATTTACAATCAGCACATTCTCATCCTCATATAAAATATCCAGAGATTTTCTTTTCGGCTGACCGCCCACAGGATCGGACACATTTTTTACCGGCTGAGAAAACTTTTCTATGGTTTCCTCCGCCAAAAACAGTGTCACTTCATCCCCCACTTCCAGTTTTTCTTTTCCGTCTGCTTTTTTCCCATTTAAAGTAATATTTTTTTTTCGCAGCATTTTATATAAAAAACTTTTCGGAGCCTGATTCAAATATTTTGCCAGCATCTTATCCAGACGCTGACCGGCTTCATTTTTCCCTATGGCTATTTTTTTCATTTTTTCCTCCGCCTGACATCATAGAGCAATTGCGCGGAAAACCCCTTCCATCTGTAGGAGTTTTTCATCGCAGGTCTTTCTGGAAGACGGTTCCAGAGAACGCAGACGTTTCAAATAAGCCTTCCAATCGGTAAATACTTTTACTTCTGATGCCACTTCATTATTTTTCAACATAGTTTTTAAATATTCCTCGGTCCGCTTTACATCCATGGATTTCTGGGTCGTATAGCAGAATACGCCGTTTTCATGAAAATATGCATAATCGATTTCCATACTTTTATCAGTCTTCGATGTGATAATCAATTCCGTATCCAGCACGCCGTCTCCCACGATGGAAATGACCTGTTCATATTCTTCTGTCGGTCTCCCCTTAAAGGGCAGCAGCGCTGTCAATACAACCGCCAGATTAGCTGTAGGTAATACGGTTAAAATCGCCACTATGGTCAGCCAGTTGTTTTTGGTTCCCAGCGTCAGATATCCCAGTAATACCAATCCTATGATACCGGCAGTCAGCACCCCCACCATAATTGACAAATTTCTTTTTCTCGCCCGAATATAACCATGATGTCCTTTTGTATTTCGTCTCATCCATCGTTTCCTCTCTACTCTGTAAATTTCTCCATCATCCAAAGAATGGGCCGCCACGGAAGGAATTTTGCCCCTGCCTTTACAAGCTTTATCGAATACCCATAAACCGATTCCCGTCTCCCCCTGGACGCATCATAAAGCGCTTTTTGGACTACTGCATCCGCCTCTGCCAAAAAACGCTTTTTCCATGGTGCAACCGTTTGTCCGGCATGCTCAAAAAATTCTGTATCCACCGGCCCCGGACAGACAGCCGTGACGGTCACCTTTCTTTTTTTCAGTTCCTGATTCAATGCCAGGCACAAATGGCGGACATAGGCTTTCGTAGCCGCATATATACAAAAGCCGGGCTGAGGCAGATATGCGGCACCGGAAGCCAGAGCAATGACCCTGCTTTTTTCAGGAATATACGGCAACGCCGTCATCAAAGACCATGTCAGTGCTTCATCATTTAGAGAAATCATCTCCATGGCTTTCGGATATTCCTGCTCTTCCAGGCGTCCGTAGTAACCGCATCCTGCTGCCAGGACCAAAATCCGAATCGCCGGGGATTCCTCCTCCAGTTTTTTCTTCCATGCTTTTCGCCCGTCATCGGAAAGCAGATCCAGACAAACGGGACGGATTTTATCCCATTCCTGCGCCAATTGTTCCAGTCGTTCTTTTCTTCTGGCTACAACCCAGATCTCATCCAGGCCGGGATATCGGGATGCAATCTGACGGACAAATTCTCGTCCAAGACCCGAAGAAGCTCCTGTGATCAGCGCAATCTGTTTTTTTCCCTGTCTTCTCTTGTGTTCCATGTCCGTCCTTTCTCCTTTTCCATAGTCATCTTCTGTCATAAACGGATCGTTTCATCGATCCTTTCATAGTCTTCTATGTAATAATCGGCTAAACGAATCTTTTCTTCTTTTAATTCCACGGACCATTGATCTTCCACCGCGCATACCTTCATACCGGCGGCTTTTCCTGCCAAAATCCCTGCAGGAATATCTTCAAATACAAGGCATTCCTCCGGTGACAGATTAAAATCCCTCGCTACTTTCTGATAAATATCCGGAGCAGGCTTTCCTGCTTTCACCTCGCAGGCCGTCGTAATAGAAGCAAAATATCCTTCAATCCCATGCCGACGCAGCACTTGCTCCACCAAATGCCTGGAATTACTTGTGGCAATTCCCATTCGGATTTCCTTACGGGCAAGATATTCCAAAAAAGCTTTTGCCCCTTTTTTCAGAGGAACCTGACTGCAATATTTGTCATACGCCATTTCATTCCAGCACGCCTTAATTTCATCTACCGTAAGCGGCAAATCAAAATGGCTTTTAAAATATTCGGCAGTCTCTGTAAAGCTCATGCCTTCGATTTCCCTTCCCAAATTTTCGGGAACCGCATATCCATATTTTCCCAAAAACTCCTGGTCTATGGCATCCCATACCCACATGGAATCCACCAGTGTTCCATCCAGATCAAAGATTACCCCTCTTATTTGCCCCATATCCTATCCACTCCCTTTTTATATCTGTGTCAGCGTTTCGATTTCCTGTTTTGTCAGTTTCCGATATGCCCCACAGGGAAGCCCCTCATCCAATGAAAGAGGGCCCATGGAAATCCGTTTCAAATAGGTTACCTGACACCCCACTGCCTGAAACATCCGTTTTACCTGATGAAATTTTCCTTCTTGTATGGTCAAATATCCGCTTTTCTCCGTTTTCTGCTCCAGCTTTGCCGGACGAAATACCGTTTTATCTTCCATCTGTATCCCTGCGGCAAACCGTTCTTTCGTATCCTCCGGGATTTTTGTATCCACTTCTACATAATATACTTTATCCACATGTTTTTTTGGAGCCAGCAGACGATGGGCCAGGTCACCGTCATTTGTAATCAATAAAAGTCCTTCTGTATCCAGATCCAGACGCCCTACAGGGAATAAGTCTTTCCTCTGTCTGCTCTCGATCAAATCAATCACGGTTTTATGTCTGGGATCCTCTGTGGCGGAAATGACGCCTGCCGGTTTATGCAGCATATAATATTCTTTCTGTACATATCCCACCGCTACTCCATCCACTGCCACTTCATCCTGATCGACATCTACTTTCCCTTCCGGGGAACGGACGATTTCATGATTCACTGCCACTCTTCCTTTTCGGATCATCTCTTTCAGCTGACTTCTGCTCCCCACTCCCATATCCGCCAGATACTTATCCAGACGCAGCAATTTTCCCATCCTTTTCTCCTCTTTCCTTTTAATCTGTCTGTTATTGCCAGCGCCAACCGGCCAGATACTTATTTTTCAGCATTGCTCCGTTACCTTTGGCAAATCCCAACGGATATCCATCCACACAGATCAAGAACCATCCCTTTTCCTTTCGGGACACCAAATCCTCTACCTGCAGCGTTTCACCCTTCAGATAGCGGATTACCCGTTCATCGGAAACCGGAAAATCAATCACCTTACGGTATTGTTCTTTTTTCAATGCCATGGCAAACGCCTGGCTGGGCTCAAACCTGGCTTTTTTACACTCTCCCAAGAGAAGACCGGAACGCATGATGCGAAGTCCCTGACAGTCACAATCGCACTCCGGACGAAGCATCACTTTTTCGCCTCGGATTTCGATTCTGGAATAATCCAGATCCATGTTTAAGCCATCTAAGAATTCCATCAGTTCTGTCTGTTTTTCAATCTGCGGATTTCTCTTTCCTGTACGCTTAGGAAGAATCACTCTTTCCTGTGGTTTCCCCTTTCTGAGCAATGCCAGAAAATGGCCTTCTCCCTGCATTCTGTGAGGCCATATGCGTACACATTCTTTCAATTCCTCCGGACCGTTTACCATCTGCGGCATTCCCGGTCCAAAGCCTTCGTACCGTTTTACCGGCATGATCTCCAATTCGGGGCACACCTGCATCATATGCATGATTGTAGCTTCATTTTCCTGGGGACTGAATGTACATGTGGAATATAAAAGCATTCCGCCCGGCTTTAACATCTTCAATGCGGCTTCTGTAATCTGCCTTTGCAAATTGGCATAAAACTGATTTCCATGTTCCAGCCAGCTTTTGATCACTGCCGGTTCTTTCCGAAACATACCCTCTCCGGAACAAGGGGCATCGATCAGAATTTTGTCAAAGTATTCATAAAAACGGTTTACCAGCTTTTGAGGATCTTCACTCATAATCAGCGCATTGGTCACACCAAATAATTCCATATTTTTCAATAATGCTTTGGCTCTGGAATTGCTGATATCATTGCTGACCAGAAGTCCGTGCCCCTTAAGTTTCGCAGCCAGTTCCGTACTTTTTCCTCCCGGAGCGGCACAGACATCCAGCACCTTATCTCCCGGCTCAATGGGAAGCAGATTTGCCGGTGTCATGGCCGACGGCTCCTGCAGATAATACAATCCTGCAAAATAATAGGGATGTTTTGCTGGTTTATCCACATCTCCATTATAATAATAGCCGTTTTCAATCCAAGGAATGGGGCGAATGGGAAACGGGCAGATTTTCTCAAATTCTTCCGGTGATACTTTCAGCGTATTGACACGCAGACCATACACCCGTTTCTGAAAAAAACTCTCCCGATACAGCGCATACTCCTCTCCCAACAACTGTTTCATTTTTTCTTCAAATAATTCTGGTAAAGCCATATTAACCTCTCATTTTTCTATTCATGTATCTCGATTACTCTTTTGTTTCATTACATACACCTGCGCCACATGATCCAAATGGAAACTAAACTGACGCAACTGCTCCATATCTCCCTGATTATAGATCTGAAAGAACTGATCCTGCAGTGCCATCACTTCTTCCTGCGGCGCTACTTTGTGAAGATTACGGATCGCATTTAAAATATCATGGACAATATTTGCCTTTTCACGGAAGGATGTCTGTGCCTCCACAATTTCATTGCGGATGGATGACATCTCATTATCCAATTTTAACACCGCCTCCGATGCGGCTGTCAGACGCATGCTCAGTCTGGTGGGCAGATTGTGATCATACTTATATTTCATGGAATGTTCAATCACAGCCCAGAAATTCATAGCCAATGTCCGGATCTGTATTTCCACCGGTATGGTATAGGTGTGAAACGCCGTCTGCACCGGATACATGACTACCATATGATAACTTCTGTATCCGCTGTCTTTGGGATGGGCGATATAATCAATCTCACTCTGCACCGTCATATCCGACCGTTTTTTTATATCTTCCACCACTTTATAGATATCTTCCACAAACTGACAGATAACGCGGATTCCTGCAATATCTTCTATTTTTTCTGTGATCTCTACGATAGGTATATTTTTTTTCTTTGCTTTTGCCAATATACTGGAAATGCTTTTTACACGTCCCAGTACATTTTCTATGGGGCAATATACACCCTGATCGGCATATTCCGTCATCATGTGACGCACTTTCAATACAATCTCATCCACCGCCAATTCATACGGACTCAATATTTCTTTCCAGTTCTGTATTTCCATAGTTTGTACCAAGCCTTTCAAGTACAAGCCACCTTGTATTTGAAATGTGCAGATACCATGGGGAAACGCATCTGCACTCCACTTTCCTTTCTGTTTCAATCTCTATCATCATACCATAGTTTACCCTAAAATTCATCAATAATCATAGTTTAATTTATACTTTTGCGCATATACCAGGATAGGATATGGATTCACACTCATCTCTTCCATGTGTTCCGTTTCCAGATAAATGCCAAAATGCAGATGTACAGGAAACTTTCCTATGGTTCCCTCTTCTTTTCCATATCCGCTGTCTCCCATATATCCCAAGAGCTGACCGGCTTTTACAAAATCTCCCTCTTTCAATCCCGAGGCAAATGCGTATAGATGGGCATAGTAAAAATATCCTCCCGATGCCCCGCGTATCCCGATCCGCCATCCTCCTTTTTCCAGCCACCCCATATTTTCCACATATCCATCGGTCATACTGACTATGGGATAGGTTCCTCTCTCATAGGCATCTCCCATGATATCCGTTCCCTCATGCAGCCGTTCCCCTCCATACGTCCGTTTCTGTTTCCATGTATCGGAAAATGTCACCGGTTTTTTTTCTTTATTCAGGCTGTCGGGAACCGGAAAATATTGGATATCCGAAAGAATCGCCTGATATGCCTCTTCGATGGGTTTATATTTCGTTTCATCCGTTCCTTCCAAAATATGGTTCCAGTCCCATACATCCTCACGGTTTGTTCCTTCCAGTTCCCATGTACTCGGCGAAAAATCATATCGTGTCATCACAATCGCTGCCGTTTCCGCAAACTGCAGACCGGTTTTTTTCGCCAATTGTTCGATTTTTTCCAACCCGTCCCGGGGAAAATCCATGTCGCGAAAGACATCCTTCTCCACCATATCAGCGGGAATATTGGCCCAAAAGGCATAATTCCACAAAGTATGTAAATTGGTCACACATATGAGGGCTGCCAGACTCAAAAAGACAGACCAGAAAACCATCAGGCGAACCGGATTTTTTCTTTTCATATTTTTCCCGTCTTATTTTTTCTCATTAATACTGTTATATGATTCCCTTCCCACATTTATTCCGGGAAGATTAAAACCGGATATCGGGTCATTCCTTTTCCCAAAAAAAGATACCGTGCAGAAAACAATATACCCTTCCTTTATCTTGTCTTTCTGCACCGTATCTTTTCTTTTGTATTCGTAACTACTTATGGAAACCCATTACTCCCGGATTTCTTCCAGAAGACGGATCAAAAACTCATAACACTTTCTGGTGGAAGAAATACTCAGCCGCTCCTTTGGGGTATGCACGCCTTCCATATTCGGGCCGATAGAAACCGCATCCAGCCAGGGCATCTTACCCAGAAGAAGTCCGCATTCCAAACCGGCATGGATCGCTTCCACTTTTGCCTCTTCATGGAACAGATCCTTCCATGTCTGTACCATTTTTTCCCTTAATCGGGATTGAGGCTGATATTCCCAACCGGGATAATCACCGTGAAGATAGGCTTCACCGCCCAAAAATTCGATTAACAGAGTCAGACGATTTACCAGATCAAGCTTTGCGGATTCCACAGAACTTCTCACCGAAAAACATACCGTAAATTCTTCTTCCGTCGTTTTCATAATACCAAGATTCAGGGATGTCTCCACCAGTCCTTTCATGGTATGGCTCATAGCCTGCACACCGTTGGGGTTCATTCGAAGCAAGAAAATGACTTTCATCTGGGAAGACGGTGTCATGGACCACACGTTTCCTTCTCCCACGGGTACCACTTTTACTTCCATATCCGGCTCCGTATGACGATACTCTTTGCGGATTCCCTCAAACACTTCCAAAACATTTTTGGAAAATGTCTCATAATCGGTCTCTGTGACAACTTTGGCTGTACAGGAACGGGAGATGGCATTGTCTTTTTGCCCGCCATCACAGCTGATCAGGCCAAAACCCTCATCTTCTTTTAATCCCAGTTCATACAGAAGCCTTCCCATCAGGATATTGGCATTGGCATGCCCTTTATGGATTTCTGACCCGGAATGACCGCCTTTTAAATGATCCATCTGAATCTCATACTGTTTTCCTTCTGTCTCCATTCTCTGAATCGGCAAAATCTGATCCACGCGGACACCTCCGGCACAGCTGGAGATAAAAATACCTTCTTCTTCATTATCCAGATTAATCAGATAGCGGGCCCGGCAGCTGCTCACATCCAGACCATTTGCTCCCAATAATCCTACTTCTTCATCCACCGTAAACACACACTCCAGGCGGGGATGCTTTAAGTCCGGATCGGAAAGAATGGCCAGCATATATGCTACAGCGATTCCGTCATCTCCTCCCAGGGTGGTATCCTTTGCGAAAATCCAGTCGCCCTCTGTCTTCAGTTCCAAAGAATCCAACGAAAAGTCATGATTTGACTCTGTTGTCTTTTCATTTACCATATCCAAATGTCCCTGGAGCATTACAGTGGGGACATTTTCATATCCTTTTGCAGCTTCTTTCACTGCAATCAGATTGCCCATCTCATCCTGTTGGCAGGATAACCCTGCATTTCGGATCACATTTGCACAATAATCGCTCAATCGTTTTGTATCACCGGATCCATGGGGTATTTTCGTAATCTCCTCAAAATATCCAAACACATTCTCTGGTTTTAAATGTGCCAATATACCACTCATATCTTTCATCCTCCATTTCCTGTTCTTTCAATCAACTATGTCTTATCCGGACATACCTTCTGTTCTGATTTATTTTTTATCGGAATAAACTGATAAAAAAACGTAACAGAAAGGATCCTATGCGTACCTCCGTCACAAAACATCTTCTTTCTTTTATAGTAAAGATAATTCTATTATCCTTCTTCTTTCTTATTTTAATTCATCCGGGTTTAAGCATTCACTTTGCTGCCGATGGTTTAATTCTTTGGTATCAAACGGTTGTTCCTACCCTTCTGCCATGCATGATCCTCTCTTCTCTCCTGGTACAGACCAACGCAGCAAAGGGATTGATTTCTTTTCTCCATCCCATAATCGGCAGATTATTGGGAACATCACCCAATGGAACCTATTGTTTTCTCATCGGACTTCTGTGCGGCTATCCCATGGGAGCGAAAACATGTGCAGACATGCTGCGCAGCCAAAAAATCTCTCTGAAAGAAGGAACGTATCTCATGGCTTTTATCCATTTTCCCAGTCCCATGTTTGTGATCGGCTACATTGCTTCCTCACACCTGGTCCTTTTTTCTCCCCTTCCGATCCTTGCTGCTGTTTATCTCCCGCTTATTCCCATGGTTTTTCTTGCAAAACGAACCTTCCGGCCGCAAACCTCCTGTTTTTCGCCAAATGCGCAAGAACCTGCTCCCATAAATCTCACTCCGGCTCTCATGGATGAAATCATCGCTTCCTGTTCTTCTATCATGATCAAAATAGGAATTTTTATCATGCTTTTCACCATGTTAGCAAAGTTTATCCTGAATGCTCCCATCCCTTCCGGCGATACGCCGTTTTCCATCCTTTTTACCGGCATATTTTGCGGACTTTTGGAAATGACCACCGGCATTGGTCTGGCAGCACAAACCGAACTTCCCATACTCATAAAAGGATGTCTGATCTGCTTCTTTGCTGCATTTGGCGGTCTGTCCGTGGCAATGCAGACCCAGTCCGTCCTATCCGGCAGTGGATTGTCCATAAAGCCCTATTTTTTATGGCAGTTTCTTCATGGACTTTTCTCCATACCGTTTTTCCTTCTTTTTTATACCGTCACTCCCCATTAAAAAAGCCCCAAAAATACAATATCCGCATCCACATTGCCGGACATTTGATTCTCGGGGCAATCTCCAAATCGTCCTCAGTATTTTATCATTCCTCAGAAGTCACTGTAGTATCATCCATCGGAATATCTTCCATCACCGGTTCCTGTTCCGGATGAAGTTCCTTTCTGTTCTCTCTGACAATATCATAGCTGGAACGCAGCACCTGCATCAGTCCCTCATAACGGCTCTGTGTATTTTCCAGAGCACTGGACAGAATAATCTCCAGATTATTTAACTGATCATCGGTATAGGCAATGGATCCCTCACGAATACTATTTGCATCTTCCACTGCTTTATTCACGATTTCCTGTGCCTGGGCATTGGCCTGATTAATGATTTCGTTTGCTTTCTGATAAGCAGTCTGAATAATATCATTATTATTAATAATACGGTCTCTCTCTGCCTGAGCCTGGGAAATCATGGAATCCGCCTGGGATCTGGCATCCGCAATGATCGCATCTTTGTTATTTAATATTTTCTGGTATTTTTTAATCTCATCCGGTGTACGATGGCGCAGCTCTGTCAGCAATTCCTCCAACTGTGCCTTGTCTACGATAATTTTTGTAGAAGAAAACGGCTGCAGCTTACATCCATCAATATACTCTTCAATTTCACCAATTAACTGTTCGATTTTACTCATGACTTTCTCTCCTTTATGTAAACGCAATACTTCTATTTTATCAGTTCTCGTTTCTGCTCAAATTTCTGTCTGACATACCCGGCGATGACTGGCGGCACAAATTCATCAATGGATCCTCCATACATAGCCACTTCCTTTACAATGCTGGAACTCAGATACGCATATTTCAAATTCGTAGTAAAGAAAATCGTATCCACATCCGGTGCTATCTTTCTGTTGGTCTGTGACATCTGCAGTTCATATTCAAAATCAGTAATTGCGCGAAGTCCGCGTACGATTACATCCGCATTGGACTGAACGGCAAAATCCACTAACAAACCGCCAAAGGACTGAACCTCCACATTGGGCAGATGGGCAGTCACTTCTCTTAACATTTTAACACGTTCTTCTACAGAAAACAACGGACTTTTTGCATTATTATTCAAAACTCCCACAATCAAATGATCCATTACCTGGCTGGCTCTCTCAATAATATCCAAATGTCCGAATGTGACCGGGTCAAAACTTCCCGGATAAATCGCTGTCTTCATCACTTACTCCCTCTCCAGATGCATAAAAATATGCTCATTTGTTTTATATTCTTTCACCCGGTCGATGGAAAATCCCATTTCTTCTGCCCAGGTAAAGTCAGAATGCAACGCTGCTTCTATAATAATCAACGTATTTTCATCTGCAATGCCGCAACGCTTTATGGCTGCCAGTACATCCCGTTCCGCATCCGTTTTATACGGAGGATCCATAAATATGCAGTCAAACTTTCTTCCCTGGTTTCCCAGACGCTCCACTGCTGCTGCACAATCCCCTTCCATCACCAAAGCGCGATCCATCAGTTTTGTGAACTGTAAATTTTCCCGGATGCATCCCAAAGCGTTTTTGGCTTTCTCCACAAAAACTGCCTCTTTTGCTCCACGGCTTAAAGCCTCGATTCCTATGGCTCCGCTTCCGCTAAACAAATCAAGAAACTGACATCCCGGAATCTGATTCTGTAAAATATTAAATAATGTCTCTTTTATACGATCGGTCGTGGGCCGTGTACTCAGACCCGGAACCGTTTTAAGAGGCATACTTCTTGCGCTGCCTGCGATAACTCTCATGGTACCTCCAATTTTTCCTACTTGGGAAGAAAACCATTTGGCTCACATTCCCAAATTGATTTAAAAACATTATAAAACAATTCTTTTTTTCGGTCAATTATAATCCTTTTTATTTTAATAAATTCCTATTCTTTTCCAAAAACCTCATAAGTTTCCAGTGTATTATTTTTTTCTGTGCACATAATAGGAGTGTAACAGAAATGAAGCTTCAAAAAAAGTTACATCCGATGGATAAAACACAAAAAGCAAAGGAGGACATGAAGATGTCTAACACAAACAGCAGCAACAGAATGGCAGTTCCAGAAGCAAAGGAAGCAATGAATAAGTTTAAGATGGAAATCGCAAATGAACTGGGCGTGCCGTTGACAGAAGGATACAATGGAAACCTGACTTCTTACCAGAACGGAAGCGTAGGCGGATATATGGTTAAAAAGATGATCGAAGAACAGGAAAAGAAAATGGCAGGTAAATAAGCCGACCATATCGTTGTATCACTATTTTTCGGTTAGAAACGAAATACACCACGATTTCAAATAGCAATATGATAAAAGGACACCGGAATCCGATTAATCTGTCAGATTTCCGGTGGCCTTTTATCTTTACATATTAACCGGTATGTTCCATGAAACCGTTTCTGTTTTTTTTGCGGCTTCCGATGCCAGTTTCAGAAGTTCTGCATCTGTATAAATATCCCCCAGCCGAAAAGCCAATTCTCCGCTCTGGCGTACGCCAAAAAATTCTCCCGGTCCTCTCAGCTTCAGATCTTCCGACGCAATATAAAAGCCATCGTTGGAATGGTTCAAAATTTCCAGACGCTTTTTACTTTCCTTCGACGAAGAGGTGTGAACCAGAATACAATAAGATTGGTATTTTCCTCTTCCCACCCGGCCTCTCAGCTGATGCAGCTGCGCCAGTCCGAAACGCTCCGCATTTTCTATCATAATCACAGTCGCATTGGGAACATCAATTCCCACTTCAATTACCGTCGTCGATACCAGTACCTGTATCTTTCCTGCCCCAAATGCTTCCATTATCCTATCTTTTTCCTGATTATTCATCTTTCCGTGAAGATAGGCTATCTGAATATCCGATGGAAATTCTTCCTTCAATTTTTTACTGTAAGATACCACATCTTCCGCATCCAGGGTTTCGCTTTCTTCCACCATAGGACAAATCACATAAGCCTGTCTTCCTTCCTTCAGCTGCTTACGTATGAATTCGTAGGCATTGGGACGATAGTTGATATCCACAACACAGTTTTTAATGGGCAGACGATTGGCCGGAAGTTCATCCATGACAGATATATCCAGATCTCCGTATAAAATAATGGCCAATGTCCTGGGAATCGGCGTGGCACTCATAACCAGTACATGGGGAAGATACCCTTTGTTTTGCAAAGCTTCCCTTTGCCGGACTCCAAAACGGTGCTGTTCATCTGTGATCACCAGTCCAAGATCCTGATAATGGACATTTTCCTGAATCAGCGCATGGGTTCCGATTACAATATCTACCTGATGGGATGCCGTTTGCTCATAAACCTTTCTTTTTTGTGCCGCAGTCATAGATCCGGTCAGAAGTGCCGGTTTCAGCATTAATCCATAGGTCTCAATCAGATTACACAGAGACTGATAATGCTGTCTCGCCAAAACTTCCGTGGGTGCCATCAGAACGCCCTGATATCCGCAAAGTGCCGCCTGATATAAGGCCAGAAAAGCCACAATCGTCTTTCCCGATCCCACATCTCCCTGTACCAGGCGGTTCATCACACTGGGGCCTGTCATATCTGTCTGAATCTCCCGAAGCGTACGCTCCTGTGCCTTTGTAAGTTTATAGGGAAGTCTCTGAATCAGTTCATCCACTTCTTCTTTCTCCGTAATCATGAAATGATTTTCCTGATTGGCAAGCTGTGCTTTCATCTGGCGCACCCCCAGCAAAAAGCGATAAAATTCTTCAAATACCAACCGTTTTCTGGCATTTTTTAAATCGGATTCCCTGTCAGGAAAATGAATGTTTGCTATGGCTTCGTTTCTTTCCATCAAATCATACTCTGCCCGCATGCTCTCTTCCAGCATGTCCTCCAAAATTTTCCCTTGTCCCATCGCCTGCTGTACTGCTTTTGCAATCATTTTACTGGTCATTCCCTTGGTCAAATTGTAGACTGGCAGCATTTTTCCCAACAATTTTTCATATTCTGCCAGCGTATAATAATCTGGCTGTTCCATCTGCCTTCCGGCACCGTATCCCTGAATCCGCCCGCGGAACACATAGTGCATACCGGGATGCATCGTTTTGGCGAGAAATGTCATGTTAAACCAGGTCACTTTCAGGGTATCTCCCATTTCATCCCGGATCTGCATCGATACGATTTGGAGATTTCTGACCCGTTTCACCATAGGATTTGTGACAATCATTCCTTTCACAGCAGCAAAATCCAGCACTTTGGACTGCGCTATGGAAACAGGAGCTTCAAACCGGTCATAATCTCTGGGATAAAACTGCAGTAAATCTTCCACTGTTTTCAATCCCAATTTGCCAAATAGTTCATTGGTCTTTGGACCCACTCCTTTTAAATCCATGATCAGGCTGTCTCCGTTCATTCTGTTTTTCCTCTCTTCTTTTTATTTTTCCTTTCCAGTTGTTACCTGTACACAAAAAGAGGATCCCGCTCTCATGCAGTATCCTCTTTTTTTCTGTTTCTATCCTGTCTGTCGATTTACAAACTCCTTCTCATTCCCTATTCCACCGAAATGATATAGTAGTAAATCGGCTGTCCGCCCTGATTCAATTCCACATCCAGCACCGGATAGGCTTCTTCCAATCTCTGTGCCAATTTTTCAGCATCTTCCTGTTTAATTTCTTCACCATAATAAATGCTGATCAGCTCGCTGTCCTCATCAACCATCTTTTGGATACTCTCAAATGTGGTAGATTCGATATCTTTTCCGGCAGTCAGAATTCCCTGATCTCCCAAGCCCATGATATCACCTTTATGAATCTCCACACCATCAATATTCGTATCGCGAACCGCATATGTGATCTGTCCGGTCTTCACACGAGCAATCTCTTCCTGCATTACTTCTGCATTCTCTTCTGCTCCCTTGTCCGGCATGTAATTAATGATCGCTGTAATCCCCTGCGGAACCGTCTTTGTAGGAACGACAACAATGGCTTTATCCTCTGTCAGTTCTTTTGCCTGCTGTGCTGCCAGAATAATGTTTTTATTATTCGGGAAAATGTAAATCGTATCTGCATTGACTTTTTCAATGGCGTTTAACATATCTTCCGTGCTGGGATTCATGGTCTGGCCGCCTTCAATGACATAATCCACACCGAGTCCCTTAAAGATCTCACTTAAACCTTCTCCCACGGACACAGCAATAAAACCGGCCTCTTTTCTTTCCTCATAAGCCCGCTCTCTTTCATCTGCTTCCCGCTGCTCCTTTGCCAGCTTTTCCGCATCCATAATCACGCGTTCTCTGTGCTCCTCGCGCATATTATCAATCTTCATGCGTGTCAGCTGACCATATGTCAGAGCCTTCTGGATCGCCAGACCCGGGTCATTGGTATGCACATGGATTTTTACAATATCATCATCTGCCACACATACAATGGAATCACCAATGGATTCCAGATATTCCTTAAATGCCCTCTCATCCGAATGGGTAAATTCTTTTTCCAGCATAATAATAAATTCCGTACAATATCCAAATTTAATATCAGCCGTATCAATATCTGCTTTTCCCATGGCTGGCTGTTTGATTACCGGTTCCACCTGTTCCAGGGTAAAATCTGTTTCTTTTCCCAGGTATCCGTCAAAAGCACCTTTTAATACCTGCATCAGTCCCTGACCGCCGGAATCCACTACACCTGCCTGTTTTAGTACCGGAAGAAGTTCCGGTGTCTGACTCAGCACATAATCTCCATGCTCAAGAATCTGTCTGATAAATGCCTCCATCTCTTCTGTAACTCCGGCGATTTCCATCGCTTTGTCTGCGATCCCCTTCGCCACAGTCAGTATGGTTCCTTCCTTCGGCTTCATAACAGCCTTATATGCAGTTTCAGCAGCACGGGAAAGAGCATTTGCCATAACAATTGTATCAATCTCTTCCACAGTACGGATTTCTTTTGTAAATCCACGGAATAACTGAGAAAGAATAACTCCTGAATTTCCTCTTGCCCCCCTCAGGGATCCAGAAGAAATAGCTTTTGCCAACCCTTCCATCGTAACATCATCAAGTGCCATTACCTCTTTAGCAGCAGATAAAATTGTCAACGTCATGTTTGTACCCGTATCTCCATCTGGAACCGGGAATACATTCAGTTCATTAATCCACTCCTTTTTTGCCTCTAAATTCTTGACACCTGCCAGAAACATGGTTTTCAGCATGGCAGCATCTATTTTATTGCTTGACACAGTATTATTCCTCCTTAAAACCTTTCTTTCACTCTCAGTCTATCACACGTACGCCTTCCACATACATGTTGATCTTTTCAATTTCCATTCCGGTAAATTCTTCCACTTTATACTTTACACTGCTAAAGAGAATGTCCGCAACCGCCTGGATACTGACACCATAAGAAACGATTACATGGAAATCGATGGTCAATTTGTTATCGTGGATGGCAATGGAAATTCCATTGGTAAGACTTTCCTTTTTCAAAAGTTTTACGAGTCCTTCTTTCATATTGACCGCTGCCATTCCCACTATGCCAAAGCATTCCACTGCAGTCGAACCTGCATATTTTGCGATGACATCTTCATCTATCAGAATTTCACCCATTTTGTTGGAAATGCGACCCTTCATAAAATCCTCCATTCTAAGGCAGTACCGCTCAAATACTTTCCTCTTCTTTTTGTATTTTTCGGCATGCCTCTCTGAAATACTCATTCCTGTCAGCGATGAAATGATCCCGTTCTCTTCACAGGTCATTCCATTCCATCTTTTATTATAACCTGTTTCCTCAGAAAAAGGAATATTATTTTCATAAAAAAAAAGATTACTTTTTTGAAAAACCACTTGCATTTATTTCCCATATCTGCTATCATAAACGTGTTGTAGGCTTATGCGAGCTTAAATTACTCAAGGGAGGTGCAAAAAATGGCAAAATGTGCTATCTGTGAAAAAGGCGCTCACTTTGGCAATGCTGTGAGCCATTCCCATAGAAGAACCAATAAAATGTGGAAGTCCAACATTAAGTCTGTCAAAGTTAAAGTTAACGGTGCTGCTAAGAGAATGTATGTTTGTACTTCTTGTCTGCGTTCCGGAAAAGTAGAAAGAGCATAATGGGTTCTTTCTTCTGCAGACAAAACAAATATTTATTATAGAAAACGTGTACCTGATAATTGGTGGGTACACGTTTTCTTATTTACGCGCAGACAACGAGCCGTGTGCGGATGCTTGTATACACATACGGCGACTGCCCGCGAACGTGAGAAACTCGCAAAGCGTATTTCTCATCGTTATGAACAAAACAAGTGGTATCCAGCAAACAGACATAGACACATAATAGTAAATGTAAAAAAATTCAGTGGAAGGATCAGCATGAGCACCATCCCCACACCCGTCCAAAAACAAATAAAGCCGCATAGTCGTTTCATACAGTCACCTGATCTTACCTTTACTGTATTCTATGCAGCCTTACTTTTTTTCATTCTTTTTTCTTATTTTCTTTCGTTTTCTTTCATTTCCTCTTCCAGAATCTGATCTACCGCCTCATCCACATCTTTATCTTCCTTGTACTTTGGGGCTGTAAATTTATTTACCACATCCGGAACCATATCCAAAAGTCTTGCAACCGTATCCTGATTTTTGACATTAATCAGACGTACTGCACCATTTTGAATTACCAGGACAGCGGAAGGTGTCATTTTTGCCCCCATACCGCCTGCACTGTTATTCTTCTTTTCATTGGTAAATGCACCGGCTCCCATTCCAAACTGCACATCTACCAACGGCAAAATAACGGAGTCATTGACATGAATCGCTTCACCCACTACTGTCTTGGAAGAAAGGACACCATCCATTCCTCTCAACAACGATTCTACTGAAGTACTGAAATCATTATTATCCTTTGCCATCATAACCTCCTGATTCTCCTGCATATGATCTGGAAACTTCATTGCAGCTATTCTATGCTCATTTTATAAACCGTAACAGTTCAGCCCGCGCCATTCGTAAAACCGCACTACGTGCTTATTGTGGCTGTCGCCACCGTTTTACTCATTTACAGGCGCTCAGCTCATAGGTCTGATCGGTCGAAAAATTATGCAAGCATAATTTTCTCTCCCGTTACAGCCCTATGGCTGAACTGTTACCATAAACCTTTTGATGAGAAAACGCATATTTTTGTCTTTCCATATCCGAAAAGCGGTCACAACAAATATCCCCAAACGGATTTTTCCTTTTACCATGACATCACCTTCCAAAACTGCTTTTTCAAAATCCGGTTCCAAACAAACCGCATCTTCATAAACAGGCATCAAACATGCCACCGCTCCCGAGAGCATTCCTGTGGCAGCCGGATCTCCCAATCCCACATGAAGATTGGCATGGAATTTCTTTGGGCAGACACGTTTCAGAATGCGAATCCCTTCTCTTTTCAGCAGCCGAATACTCGCCTGGGTCCTTTCATCGTGATAAAGTTCCATCCATTGATCCCATTTCACTTTTCCTGCCTTCAGTTTATCCCAAAATGACTGTATTTTTCTGAAAACGCGGATCAGATTTTCACGCAAACGATGGATAAATGCCTTCCCTTTATCAAAAATACCGGCTTTTTCCTCAGATTTCTCCTCCGTTTCCGGTATTATTTCTTTTTCCAAAGCCGGTTCCTGTGTGTTTGCGGATATGGCTTCTTTCTCTTCCTGTTTCACTTCCTGTCCGTTATCATCCGATTCCAAAGCATTTTCCGCAGGTTTCTCTGATTTGACCGGTTCTTTCTTTTTGGATTTATCCTTTTTTCCATTTGGAGACCGTTTTTTTCTTTGAAGG
This sequence comes from Lachnospiraceae bacterium, assembly GCA_026169045.1. Classification (GTDB taxonomy): domain Bacteria; phylum Bacillota; class Clostridia; order Lachnospirales; family Lachnospiraceae; genus Fimimorpha. The sequence continues at coordinate 28,180 of JAPFDH010000019.1, forward strand.
TTTCTTCCAAACAATAGAAACTTTACAGCTGGCTGATTATCCCGAATCTCCAGACAAACCGTGATCATTCGGAATAACCAGCTTACTTTCAGTACACCGTTTGCTTTCTGTTCCAGCCAGGAGAACTGAGCTCCATAACAAAATGGAACATACAATAGAATGAAAATACCGGCAATGACAATTCCCAAAATGGAAAGCAGTATGATCAATATGATTTTTATTATGATCCATAATATAGAAAGCATTGTTCTCCTCTCATTCCATCTATAATACCGTCCCTTTACGTTCCGGCAGGATTTCCCACGTATGCTCTGATATCACAGTCACCGGTTTTTTCATAAACTTCCTGGACAATCTGACGTATCAATTCCAAAGCCGCAGGTCTGGTGCGTGCGATACCGATCACAAACATCTCTCTTTGTATTTTTTTGTAATACGGCTTTAACAGTTCCTTTGCCGGATACATATGAATCAGGTCATGTGAATTATTTGCGAGAACAAGCACATAGACATCTGCCTGCGGGCGAAAATGTTTCAGTTTCCACATAATCTGGAATTTTTTTCCCGCAGCATTCTCGCTGATCCAGATATTTTTATAAAACTGCATGGCTGCCCCCGCTTTCTGCTTTCTTCTCTTACTCAGGCATTTTCACGAATCATCTGCGTTATGATCTCTACGCATGCGGCTTTTTCAGCCTGATCCTGACAAGCCTCCAGACTGCTCAGAATATAAGATTCCACTTCATCAAAGCTGGTCAGAAACAGCGGCAGAACCGTCAGCACTTTTGCCATAATGGCTCTTCCCACACCTTTGGAAACCTGTTTTAAATGACTGCGCAGTTCATCGGCCACATCCTGATATACCTGCATGATATATGCCTCATCAGCGATTTCCGTTTCCTGCTTTTCTTTTTCTTTAAGATCCACAAACAAACTGTTGGATAACAGCTTTGATATGACAGCCAATGATGCATACATCTTATCCAGCATCAGACCATTCAGAAGATCCTGATAACGTTCTGTAATCTGAGCCAGTTTGGCATCTCCTGCTGCAAAACTTTCATATAAACGTTCCTGGACACCTTCCAGTTTTTCAAATTTTGCAAACATATCGGAAGATAACTGTCCTGCCGATGCTTTAAAATCCTGACAGATTTCTTTTATAATCGCCTCACAGCTCTCTCTTTCCGAAAGTTCAGACATGGCATAGGGACGACTGAGAAAAATGACATATAAATCATTGACCAATTCCTGGCAAATCAACATCAAATCCGTAAATAAATTTAATTTTTCAAATCCGGCTTTCATTTGTCCAAGCCGACTTTCAAAAGTCTCCTGATCCATTGTTTCAAAGTCTGTGGCATATAATGCAGCGACATCCCGGCAAAGAGATGGATAATAGGTTTCCAATCCTTCCGGCTCTTCAAGCAATGCGCCGGTGCGGATCATATACAAAATTTCATCCACTGAACTTTTTTCTGTTCCCTTATATACAGAAAGGCCATTTTCCAGAATCTGAAAGAAACGCGATTTTGCCATGCGAAGCGGCAGCTGTTCTACCACCTGCACGGTTTTCAGCTGCATAGCCGTGCGATCCCGATCCGATAACAAATACTGCATAATCTGATCTTTCCATTCGGCATCGCTATACCCTTCCGGCAATCCATCCTCTCTAAACCGGTATTCCATACGGTTCATTACATATTCATATATGGTAAAACGATCTGCTAAAGCGGTCAGATACTTCATCTGCTTTATAATGCTGTTTCTGAGCGCATCCGCTTCTTTCACATCCTGTTCCATAGCTTCTCCGGAAAACGGTTCACTCACCAGTTTCTCTGCCAGCTTCACCACACATTTTCCTATATGAACAATCCCCTCTGGCAAATCCGTCTTTTTTTCTTCCTCTTCCTGCATCTGCTCATAAAATACCGGAAAATTCAATGTGAACCGGATGTAAGATAACCGACTGGCATTTGTCATCATGCTCCCGGCAAACATAGCCAAATTGGACTCCAGCTGTTTTCCTTTCTCAATCTTGTTTATGATTGTATAAACATCGGACATTCCTTATTTCCTCGCTGTTTCTTGATATTTATCCAAAATACATCTTCGAACCGTATCCAGAGCACGAACCACTGCCTGCTCGCGAACCTTATTTCGGTTTCCTTTGAAATGGTATTCCTTTACCTGCACTTTATCGTCAATATAACATGCAATGTACACCAGTCCCACCGGTTTTTCGTCTGTAGCACCCTGCGGACCGGCCAGACCGGTGATGGCTACACAAATATCGGCATCGGTCTGGAATACGCCTCCTTTTGCCATTTCCTTTGCTGTTTCCTTGCTGACAGCTCCATATTTTTTCAGCGTATTTTTACTTACATCCAGATATTTTCTCTTTGCCTTATTGGAATATGTGATAAATCCGGCTTTATAGACATCCGACACACCGGGGACATTAACAAGACGTCCTCCCAACAGTCCACCTGTACAGGACTCCGCTGTCACCAATGTCAATTCATACTTGTCCAGCAAACGAACCACTTCTTCTTCCAATGTCACATCCTCATCGGTTGTAAACACAGCCTCTTTCAGACGTTCCTTGATCTTCTCCACAACCGGCTTTACCAGTTTCTTTGCTTCTTTCTCTGTGGATGCACTGGCCGTCACACGGATATCCACTTCCCCGGTTTTTGCATAGGTGGCAATTGTGGGATTCGTCTGTGCACCAATGATGTCTTCCAGCATTGATGCCACTTTACTCTCGCCAATCCCACAGGATTTTACCATAACAGAAAAAATGGCACTGGACGCGATTTCCTTTAGATACGGAATTACAGACTCCTGAAACATAGGAATCAATTCATTAGGCGGACCCGGTAACAGAATCAGTCTTGTTCCGTCTTTCTCCATAATCAGCCCCGGCGCTGTTCCATTATCATTATCCAACACCTTGGCTCCCACAGGCACCATAGCCTGCTTCCAATTATTTTCCGGGATTTCTTTTCCTTTTCCCATGTACGCCTTAATCCGCTCTTTGGTATGTGCGTCTTCCACCAGTTCCAATCCCAAAACAGATGCGGCTGTTTCTTTTGTTATATCATCTTCCGTCGGTCCCAAACCGCCTCCCAATATCACCACATCACAACGGGACATGGCCAGACGAATGGCTTCTGCCAAACGCCCGGCGTTATCTCCCACGCAGGACTGGTAATATACAGAAAGTCCCAGACCTGCACATTTCTGCGATAAGTACTGGGCATTGGTATTTACGATATTGCCTAACAATAGTTCTGTTCCTACTGAAATCAATTCCACTACCATAATTAGTTTGTCCCTTCTTTTAAAACTGCTCTATTCTGATAAAGATAACATCCAAGAGAAATCACTGTCAGAATCAGAGAAGCATAAATGAGTATCTGTTCCACAATCTCCAAACCATCCAGATCAGCAATCAATACCACAGTCATCACCATCTGGCAGGCTGTTTTAAATTTACCCCATATATTTGCCGCCAGCACGACACCATTGTCCGCTGCGATCAGCCGCACTCCGCTGATAATTAATTCACGGGATACAATAACAATAACAATCACTGCCGGTATCTGGTTTGTCGCCACAAAGCAAATCAGTGCCGAACATACCAGCAGTTTATCCGCCAGCGGATCCATAAATTTGCCAAAGTTTGTCACCAATCCATACTTTCTGGCAATTTTTCCATCTGCCAGATCAGTTAAGCTGGCAACCACAAAGACCAAAAGTGCTGCCCATTTGGACCAATCCCCCGAAAAGGGAATCAGCATAAAAGCTACAAATATCGGTACCAGAAAAACACGCAGTACTGTTAATTTATTTGGAATATTCATTCTGATAATTCTCCTATCAAGTCATATTCGACTGCGCCAGTCACATTTACCTTCACAAAATCACCGGACATAAGTTCTACACCGGTCTGAACAAAAATATATCCGTCCACTCCCGGAGCATCCATATAAGTCCTTCCCACATAGGCGTTTTCATCTGCCACTTTTCCTTCAATCATAACATCCAGAACTCGGCCCACCATGGACTGGGATTTTTCAAAAGCAATTTCCTGCTGGAGTTCCATTACCTGATCCCGTCGGTCTTGTTTGATTTCCTCCGGAATCTGCTGCTCCATGGTTGCTGCAGGAGTATCTTCTTCCTGGGAGTAAGCAAAAACACCGAGACGTTCAAACTCCATCTCATCCACAAAATCCATCAGTTCCTCAAAATCTTCTTCTGTCTCTCCCGGGAATCCGGTAATCAGCGTCGTACGCAAAGCAATATCCGGGATTTTCTTTCTTAATTTTTCCACCATCTCCCGGATTTGTCTGGAATCTGTACGCCGTCCCATACGCTTTAAAATACGATCAGAACCATGCTGGATCGGGATGTCCAGATAATGACATACCTTCGGTTCTGAAGCAATTACTTCCATCAAATCATCCGTAATTTCTTCCGGATAACAATATTGCAGACGGATCCAGTAAATCCCCGGAATTTTTGCTAGACGACGAATCAGTTCCGGCAATGTTTTCTTTCCGTACAGATCCACACCATACAATGTGGTTTCCTGCGCTACCAATATCAGTTCTCTCACACCCTGCTCTGCCAGTTTTTCTGCCTCTTCCACCAATTCATCCATGGGCACACTGCGATAGTGCCCCCTGATTTTAGGAATAATGCAGTACGTACAATGCTTATCACATCCCTCGGCAATCTTCAAATGGGCATAATATCCTCCGGTGGTTACCACACGTTCGGCATCTGTCTTTGGAAGCAGATTGTTATCATAAAAAATATGCGGATATTTCTTTTCCAGGGCTTCTTTGACTACCCTGCCGATTTCCTGCCAGGAAGCAATGCCCAATACACCATCCACTTCCGGCAGTTCTTTTAAAAATTCATCCTGATAACGTTGTGTCAGGCATCCCGTCACAATCAGTGCCTTACAGACACCGGTTTCCTTTAAGGATGCCATTTCCAGAATCGTTTGAATGCTCTCTTCTTTCGCGTCTCCAATGAAACAGCAGGAATTGATTATAATAATTTCCGCTTCCTTTTCATCATCGGTAAATGCATATCCCTCTTTTCTGAGAATTCCCAGCATTTTTTCTGCATCCACCAGATTTTTATCACATCCAAGCGATATAAACATAACTTTCAGTGCCATTGACGTTTTATTCCTCTTCCTGTGTTTCTACTGTTTCTTCCTCTTGCTGCTCTTCGCTTACTGTGTTTTCTTCTTCGTCCGCTGTATCATTTTCTCCCAGAATCTTTACCTTTCCACTGTAAAGTTCTTCTACTGCAATGGACAGAGGTTTTTTATTGTATGCCTTACTGATCAGTGGCTCTGCACCGCCAATCAACTGTCTTGCACGCTTTGCTGCTGCGAGCACGATGGAATAACGGCTCTGTACTACCGGCTGTTCTCCCGGTTCTGTTTCGCTATTCACAACTTCCATTAAATCACTATAAGATGGATGTAACATATTTTTTCTCTCCTTTTATTCCATTTCTTCTAATTCTTTTTTCATTCCTTCTATTAAATCCAGACTGTAGAATACCTGATCATGCTGGCTTTGAATCAAGCGATGAATACGTTCCACACATTCTTCCACTGTATCATTGACCACAATATAGTCGTATTGCTCCATAAAGCGGGCTTCTTCCTTTGCTCTTTTCAATCGCGCATCAATCACGGACATTTCTTCTGTCCCTCTGCCGATCAACCGTTTTTTCAGTTCCGGTATGCTCGGAGGTGTCAGGAAGATAAGCATGGCTTCCGGATATTTTTCTTTTACCTGCAAAGCACCCTGAATTTCAATTTCCAGGATCATATCCTTGCCTGCCTGACGCTGTTCTTCCACATATTCTGCAGGCGTCCCATAATAATTATCTACATATTTGGCATATTCGATTAATTTTCCCTGGGCGATCAGTTCTTCGAACTCCTCTTTTGTTTTAAAAAAATACTCTCTCCCATCCATCTCTCCTTCTCTCGGCTTTCTGGATGTGGCAGAAATGGACAGCGCATACTGGTCAGAATATTTTGCCAAAAGCGCTTTCATAACCGTTCCCTTTCCGGCTCCTGAAAATCCGGAAATAATCGTCAGTGTCCCTTTTTTCATATTTCCTCTCATTCTGCTGCCAAAACAGCGTTCCATTTATGAATTATCTTCTTCCTCTGCCTGTACCTGACTGTCTCCCATACGGTATCTGGCAGCGATTGTATCCGGCAGCAATGCGGAAAGAACCACATATCCGCCAGCCATCATGATAACGGATTTTGTTTTTCTTCCCTGTGTCGCATCAATCGCAGTCCCCGCTTCCTTTGCACCCTGAACCAGGCGCTTCATGGGAGCGGAATCAAAACGGGATATGGATAAAATCTGTCTGGAATTAATAAAATTGCCAAACCCAATATTCATGAACATGGATATTCCCCCATTCTTGATTCGAGTTCTCATAGAATTTTTGAACTGCCAGAAATCGGCAAACTATGTCTTATCCATTATACGGCATTGTTTTTCCATAGTCAACATTAGGCAATCGTTATTTACGAATTTTTCGTAACAGTTCAGCCATAGGGATGAAACTTTCATTAGGACAGCTGTCTGATTTTGCTGATATCCGGAGACGCAACCAGAGAATAATTGGTATGATAAATGACAAATCCCGGTTTTCCCTTATTCGGCTTCTTTACATGTTTTTTTTCTATATAATCAATTTCTACTTTTTCCGCATCTCTGGCTTTGGAATAGTAAGCTGCCAATTGTCCTGCCTCTTCATAGGTACGATCCGGAATCTCACCGCCTTTGGATTTTATAATCACATGGGATCCTGGAATTTTCTTTGCATGCATCCAGATATCGTTTCCTTCCGCAAACTTAAATGTCAGCTCTTCGTTTTGATAATTATTGTGTCCCACATAAATATCAAATCCATCGGACGAAATATAGTGATATGGTTTGCTCTTGGAAACCCCGTTTTTTCTGGCTTCCTTTGGGCTGACCAGATGCTTTTTGATATAACCGTATTCCGCCATTTCGCGGCGCACCTGATTTAAATCGTCCACAGTACAAGCCAGATCAATGGCAGTGGAAATGGAATCCAAATGTTCCATTTCTTCCTGGGTATCCTTCAGCTGTTCGGTTAACGCCTCAAATGTACGCTTTTGTTTATTATACTTTTCAAAATACCGTTTCGCATTTTCATGAGCTGTCAATTCAGGATCCAAAGGAATGGCTATGGGTTCGCCTGTATAATAATTGACCGTTTCCAAAACACGCGCTCCCGGCTGCGCTTCATAGCCATACGTATTTAACAATTCCCCATAGATACGATAGCGATCCCGTTTTTCTGTATCCTTCAGCTGTTTTTTCTGTAAATCATATTTTTTATGGCTTCGATCCATACATGTCTGTACAATCTTACGCAGATCCGTCGACTTTTGCCGGATTCTTGCCACTGTATTTCTTACTGCGTAATAGGATTCCAGCATCTGGCTCGCTGAATCCGTCTCTTGGCACTCATATCCGCTGTACATAGACATGGATACGGAGGAAAATTCCTGCGGTTCTCCGTTTTTCATGTAAATAGCCGGATGAAAAATTCCGGATGTAATCTCATCCATAAGTTTGCGCAGCTGCTGATAAAAACGGTTTCTTTCCGCCTCCGAAAGATCTTCTGCTGCTTTTGTGGAATCCACATCGCTGCGATACAGCAGTTCCTCTGCCACTTGCGGACTGATACCAGTCAGAGAAGAATACACTGCCTTTGCGGCATTAACCCTACCTGAAAAAATCACTTTCACCTCATCCTGTGTAAGTGTCAACGGGTCCTTTTTATGCATGGTATCCGGAATGAAATATGGCCGACCCGGCAGAACTTCGCGAATCGAACTCATGGATAACGGTACATGTTTGATACTATCCACAATGGTGTCGGACTCATTCGTCAGAATAATATTGCTGTGTTTTCCCATCAGCTCTATAATAAGATGTTTCTGACACAAATCTCCCATCTCATCCAAGTGTTCCAGACATATGTCAATGATTCGTTCCAAGCCCGGCTGACTGATTGATATAATTTTCCCATTTCCCGCATGCTTACGAAGAAGCATACAAAAGTTTGGTGCAGTCATAGGATTTTCTTTATTTAATTCTGTAAAATATACCAGCGGAAGACTGGCACTCGCCGAAAGCAACAAGCGGTACGTGTCCTTCTGATTCTTTATCGTAAGAATCAATTCATCATTTTCCGGCTGTGCAATTTTAGATAAACGGCCTCCTGAAAGGGCCCGATTCATTTCATGTACAATATTTGATACGACAATTCCGTCTAATGCCATAATAAACCTCCATAAATAGAAATAAGCTAAGTATAGCATAAAAGTATAAAAAAGGTAACCAGCTGAACTGTTACCATCAAAAAAAGACTGCAAAATCTGTATACTACAGTATTCAACAGTCTTTTTTCGATTCTTCTTAGATTATTCACTTCACTACTTTCATTCTTCCCACAACATTTTCTTCCAAAACTTCGGGATTCCGTTTTCTTTGAATCATACAGTAGATAAAATCCAATGTATATCCGACAAAAAGCAGGATAGCTAAAAAATGTCCCGGCCCTTCCGGAACCAGATTAACCAGCATTTTCATAAAAGCATCCAAAAAGTAGAAAAAGATAATACCCAAAAATCCCCATCCGATGCTGCTTTCCAGACAAATCCGTCCTTTATAATTAAACGGTTTCTTGCTGTAATCCCACCAAAAACTTCCAAACAGGCGGATCATTGCCCAGGAAGTAATCAGCTCCATGGTGGTAGCCAAAAGAGAACTGGATACAAACAACAAAACCAAATTATGACTGATCGGTTTTAACAACAGGTAACCGCCCACTGCTCCAAATCCATAAATGATACAAAACGGTCCATGGGTAAATCCTCTGTTCAGGATCAATCGTTTCTGCTCTATGGTCAGCACAATACACTCCAAAATATATCCAAATAAGCTAAACGTAAAAAACCAAAGAGTAAAATAGTACAGTTCCATTCCAAAAATTTTCATCTTGATCTCCCTCTGTCTCCTATCAGCTTTATCTTGTCCCCTGCCAGTACCCCAAATCACGCCTGGCGCAAACGAAACTTAATGGCCAATTTCTTTTTCCACTCCAGAAATACTTCGGCAGTACCACAGTACTTATCAGCATATACTACCAAAAAACCTTCCGCATATTTGGGCGGAACAGGTGTAAGAGGCCACATATGACGTAAAATAATATTTTTTTCCCTGTCTGTCAGGTCAAACTCTTTAACCGCATTATTCAAGGCTACCCTCGGATGAGTCAATCCATGGAAACGGTTACCTGTCTCCTTCGCATGGGTATGCCAATCATATAAAAATAAATCATGTAAAAGCCCACCTCTGGCAGCTTCCCTAAAATTCAAATTAAACCGAAGAGCCAGACGGTATGCCAGATAAGATACTTGAATACAATGAGCTCTTGTCGTCGTCGAACCGTGCTGGATATATTGATTCATGGACTGAAATGCTTTATTCTCAAAAATATCTTTTACACAGGAATAGTAAAGAGGATCTTTAATGTATTCCTCATTAATCAGCCATGCCTCATCTTCTACCCACTCACGCAATTGTTTTTTCATTTCTCTATACTGATTTCTCTTCCCCATAATACCCTCCAATCTGATTTCATTATATTCTACGGAATCTGTTTCGTCAACATACCCCCGGCAAATATACGTAATTTGAAAGAATTTTGTAACAGTTCAGCCATAGGGCTGTAACGGGAGAGAAAATTATGCTTGCATAATTTTTCGACCGGTCAGACCTATGAGCTGAGCGCCTGTAAATGAGTAAAACAGTGGCGACAGCCACAATAAGCACGCAGTGCGGTTTTAC
>JAPFDH010000061.1 GCA_026169045.1 Lachnospiraceae bacterium
AACATAGAACAGAGAGGAAGATGGTTGTCGTTAGCCATCTTTTTCTCTTTTATATAAGAAAAAAGTTTCAGGGGGCATTGTGACCGATCCAGTCACAATGCCCCCTGTTTGAGGTTATCTATTTTCCGACAACCCCTTTTCTGTTATAATTTTAATATATCACATACTTCTTCTTTCATCTTTTCCGCATCGCAGACTCTGGTATGAAGAATAGGAGCTGTACGGATTTCCTCCACAGCCTTAGGAATCTTCACCTGACTTAAGCGATTCAGTTCATCTACCAGTTCAAAATCATCCTTACCTTCACAAGAGATTCCTAAAGCCTCCATAACACTTCTTGTAAATTTATACGGACTGGCAGTTGATGCAATTAATGTCTTTGTCTGATCCTTTGTTTCCCTCACATACTTATCATAAACGCAGGACGCTACTGCTGTATGGGTATCCATGACATATCTTTCTTTCTGATACATATCAAGAATTTTTTCTGCCGTTTCTGCTTCTGTGGCATAATTTCCATAAAAATCTGTCATATTTTTCTTCATGGATTCTGTAATGGTATAGGATCCTTTTTTCGCCAGATCTTCCATGAATGCTGCATCCATACAACATGCATCCGTTTTTTCGTTCTTAGCTAATTTATAAATCAAACGTTCCAGGTTACTGGAAATTAAAATATCCATGGATGGAGATGATGTTAAAATAAAATCTCGGTTTTTATCATATGTTCCGGTAGAAAAGAAATCATACAATACTTTGTTTTCATTGGAGGCACAGATTAATTTACCAATCGGCACTCCCATATGCTTTGCATAATATGCTGCCAAAATATTACCGAAATTTCCTGTCGGTACGGTTACATTTACAGTCTCTCCCTCTTCTATTTCTTCTGCCTGAACCAGTTTTGCATAGGCATATACATAGTAAACCACTTGTGGCACCAAGCGGCCAATATTTATGGAATTCGCTGAAGAAAACTGATATCCTGCTGCCTTCATCTTCTGTTCCATTTCTTCATCCGCAAATAATTTTTTCACACCACTTTGTGCATCATCAAAATTTCCTCGTATGGCAACTACCGTTGTATTGTTACCTTTTTGTGTCACCATCTGTTTTTCCTGGATTGGACTGACACCATCTTTTGGATAGAACACTATAATTCTTGTTCCCGGTACATCAGCAAAACCTGCCATAGCTGCCTTTCCTGTATCTCCGGAAGTGGCAGTGAGAATCACGATTTCATTTTCACAATGGTTCTTTTTTGCTGCTGTTACCATGAGATGAGGCAAAATGGATAATGCCATGTCTTTAAAAGCAATTGTTGATCCGTGGAATAATTCCAGATAATAAGCCCCGTCTTTTTTTACTACAGGTACAATCTCTGGTGTATCAAATTTATCATCATAAGCTGCCTCTATACATGCCTTCAATTCTTCTTCTGTGTAATCAGTAAGAAAAAGTTTCATCACTTCATATGCCGTATCCTGATATGATAATTCTGCTATTTCCTTCATGGTACATTCCAATTTAGGAATTCTGTTTGGAACAAATAATCCCCCATCATTTGCCAAACCTTTCAGCACGGCCTGAGAAGCTGTATATTTCGTCTGATCACCTCTGGTGCTTGTATACGTTATTTCCATCATGTTCCTCCTCTTTCCATCCAATTTTTATACGACACATGATAGCATATTTTTTTTCATTTGTCATCCCATTTTTACGCACAGGAAGAACTTTTGTTTTTACCAGAAAGACACATTTCAACGATGAGAAACACGTTTAGCAAGTTTCTCATGTTTGCGGACAGTCGCCGTATGCGTATGTAAGCATCCGCGCACAGCTCGTTGTCTGCGCACAAGTAAAAAGAGTGCATAAAATTTCTTTCATGCACTCTGATAATTAATACAAATGATAATTTCTACAAAATAGATGCCAAACGATTCATCATTTCCACATCACTGATTGCATCAAGATTATTTACAAACAGCACATCCTGTATGCCGTTTTCTTTTACAAACGATGTGATGTTTTCTTTATAATAACGATAATCAATAATGTGTATTGTCTGATAATGATCCACCAAAAATGGGATAAATGCATTTCCAAAGGATTCTTTTATCACAACACAGGAAGAGCCATCCGTAATCGTCGGGTTTTCAATCTTACTGTATGGATTGTCTCCAGCAACAAAGCAACTATATTTTACACCTTCTTTATAATTGCTTACATCATTGATAATATCCCACTTTAATGTCTGACCATCTGTCTGCGTAAATTCCATGGTATTGGTTCCCATAGGCACGTATGCATCGATTGTATCCGGATTATTTTTCAGTTCTTCCGACTGCAGTGTGGAGTAAAAACTTCCCAAAAATCCAGGGAACTGCATCTTTTCAAACTGATCCAGGGAATGGGCATTTACTCCTTTTACCTTTGCCCAATCCGTATACGCATAATATGCTCCCAATGCTGTCCAATGATGATCCGTATTAAAATAAATATACTCATCTTTATGCTGCATTAAGGTATCATATATCGGAATCGTTTTCGTCTTATTTCCAGAAATATTATTGATACTCTTATAATAATAATCCGTGGCTTTTCTGGCATCACTGATAGCCAGTTCCTGTATTTTTTCATCGGATAACTGAATGTTGCTGCTATTTGGAACCAGCATATTATATACTGTCGCAGTTTGATCCAACTTACTTGTCATATTTGCCACAGCATTAATATAGATATCAGCTGCGTTTTTACTGAAATAATATAATGCATATGCTTTGGATCCATCCTGATATACACTTCCCTGAACCTGAGGTTTCAGCTCATCCGCCACAACACCTCCTGCATTGGGAATATCCGCTTCGCCAATGGTTTCCGGTTCACTGGACTCTGCCTCTGTTGACTCTTCTGTCTCACTTACCGTTTCCCCATCTGCCTCAGAAGTCTGCACCGGTGTGTTTTCTTCATTCTGCGGATCTTCACTTCCATTATCCCCACCGGATGATGGAATTTCCGTTGTGCTTCCTCCATCGATAACATCAGGAATCTCATCCCCGCCAGTTACCGAACCATGTATTTGTTCTGTATGAAGACCATATAAACTTTTAATCGCCTGATTTCCCGCCAATAATTCATCGCGGAACGGATACGTATCTGCATACCAAGCATCTACTTGCTTAAAATATTCTCCATCCAGGAAAGATACTTCCTGAATTTTGGGAAATTTGGTTAACTCACGTTTTTCCTGATCAGATACTGTGGGACGCAAAGGAATGATCATTCCCAATACCATTCCGATTAACAGGACACAGAAAAAAAGGAGAATACCAATATTTCGAAACAATTTTGCTTTTCTTCTCTTTTTGTACTCATAAGCCTTTCTTAACATAAATTTCCTCACTTTACCTCTTCCAAACTCTGTTACGTTTCCATCTGCCGATGGATTCATTCAACCCAATTTCACACAAATCCTTTCCCGATTGAGGTTAAAATTGAAAATATAAGAATGGATTATAACTGTTTCCAACCAATGCCATAGTAGAAAGAATCAGCAGGAGGGCCGGAGTCACCATATCAATGAACATCATAATATATGGAACCTTCCGTTTTGTATCCGCCATCTTATACCAAAGATCCCGAATATTTTTTCCCAGAGGAGTCACTGCTATAATGGAAAATGCCAGCAAAAATAAATTATTTTTGAAAATTATACTTGTCTCCGGATTGCTGAACGCATGACCGCCTCCAAACATACCACTAAGTACCGTACCCAGTTCTGCCACATTTTCAAATTTAAACAAAACCCATCCAAAGAATACAACTATGATTGCATATATATGCCCTGCTACCGGAATTTTTTTCAGTTTTTCTCCATATAAGAAACGCTCCCCGACCAGGAACAAAAACATATATAATCCCCAAAAAACATAATTCCAACTGGCTCCATGCCACAAACCGGTCAAGCCCCATACACAAAGCATATTTCTTACTGTGATCCAATTACCTGCACGGCTTCCCCCCAGAGGAATATATACATAGTCTCTGAAAAACGTACTCAAGGAAATATGCCATCTTCTCCAGAAATCCTGGATCGATTGTGCCATATAGGGATAATTAAAGTTTTCCAGATAATGAAACCCTACCATCCGGCCCATTCCGATTGCCATATCCGAGTAAGCAGAAAAATCCAGATAAATTTGCAGCATATAAAATGCCATACCTAACCATAAATTTGCGGTTGGTACTCCTGAGAGCCCTTCTATTCCAGCAGGCAAAAGTGTATCTGCCACACTGGCACAGGAATTTGCCAAAATTGCTTTTTTTGCCAAACCTACACTGAAACGCCGTATTCCATCTGCCAAATCATTGTATGTAATTTTTCTTTCTTCAATTTCTTCCGCCACTGTCTGATATCGTACAATAGGTCCGGCAATACATTGATGGAATAAACTGGAATATAGCAGAAGCTTCCAATATTTTTGCTGTGCTTTTACCTCTCCCCGATAAACATCAATTACATAAGATAAAAGCTGAAATGTGTAAAAAGAAATCCCGATAGGCAATACAATTTCCGGAATTTCACTGGGGAATCCTGTCAAAAGTTTAATATTCTCCAGGAAAAATCCGGTATACTTAAAAATCCCCAAAAGTCCCAGCATTACTACACATTCCGCAATAATCCACTTTCTTTTATCTTTCTTTTCTTCTTTTTCTTCAATTTTTCTGGCTGTAAACCAACTGACTCCCGTCATTCCCAAAAGTAAAATCAAATACTTGGGACCGCCCCAGGAGTAAAAGACCATGGAAAATGCCAATAACACTATATTTCTTTTTTTAATCGTACCTACAAAAAAGTATGCGATCAAGTTCAATGCCAAAAAGGCAAAAACGAACAGTAAACTCGAAAATACCATATGAAACCTTACCTTTCCAGTATTGCAACATCATTTTATATTGTGGAATTTTAAAGAATTACGAATTGCGGTTGAATATCAAATTATAGAATGGCAAAACATAGAAACGATCGATGATAACAGAAATGAAAAATGTAAAAACTTTTCCATAATTTTAAAATAATTTTTAATTATTCCAATTATCAACTACTGATTTTTTCTCTTTACTATTTTATTGCTCATCTCCTTCATCATCGTTCCATACCGGAAAATTCTATACGATTCTTCCACAAGCGTTGTTACATTATACGGTAATATGGGATACTGTAATATCCTACAGTATCCCACTGCTTACTCAATTAATTCTCTTTAATCTTTACTACAACTTTCTTCACGGCACATGGACTCTGATACATTGCCTTTGGCTTATGTCCATCCTGTGGCTGGAAGATACAGAACATACCATCATGAGCCGGAAGATCAACGCCTCTGACATCATTGGTGTAAAATGTTACATCCTTTTCAGGATTATACTCTACCTTTACTGTTAAATCTGCTTTTGGAGCATATCCCATTACTTCATCACCTTTGATAATATACTGAATATCTGTATAATGTTCATGGGTTTCAAATTTTGCCTCTTCCCATGGAAGTGTAGTATATTCCTGTACCGATGCATATACTTCCTTTCCATCTATTTCATACTTACCTGCTTCCAACTTTTCCAGATCATTGTTTAATAAAAAATCGATGGCCTTTTCATAATTTTTTCCCAGGCCTTTGTAAGCTGCCAAATTTTCTTTTGTGTCAAAAATCATCGTTTTCCTCTCCTTTTCCCAGCCAGTTCTTCTCCGACTGCTTTACATTTATCGCTTAAGGGATTGATTCCCATAAAACCAACTGTTTCCCATTACCTTACGGTTAGTTTTCATTATACCGCGCCTTTTTTTCATATTCAAGTCTTTCCGCCTACAAATATCTTACAAAATCCTGTTGCATATTACAAATTTATAACCAAACAATATCGTAAGATTCATTTTATCCATCCATATAGGAACAAAATTCCTTTTATTCCTCCTGTTTCAAGTATTTTGTAATATATTTTCCGGTATATGAGACAGGATTCTCTGCAACTTCTTCTGGTGTCCCCGAAGCTATGACAGTTCCGCCCCCATCTCCGCCTTCCGGTCCGATATCTATAATATAATCGGCTGTCTTAATCACATCCAGATTATGTTCGATTACCACCACGGTATTTCCACCTTCTGCCAGTCGCTGAAGAATTTCTGTCAGCTTATGGACATCAGCAAAGTGAAGTCCCGTCGTGGGTTCATCCAGAATATAAATGGTTTTTCCTGTACTTCTTCTGCTCAACTCCGTCGCCAACTTAATCCGTTGTGCTTCCCCTCCGGAAAGTGTGGTGGATGGCTGTCCCAAACGAATATAGGAAAGGCCCACATCATACAACGTTTCTATTTTTCTTTTTATCGAAGGTACATTTTCAAAAAAAGTCACTGCTTCTTCTACTGTCATGTTCAGCACATCATAGATTGTCTTTCCCTTGTAATGAACCTCCAAAGTTTCCCTATTGTATCGTTTTCCGCCACACACTTCACATGGAACATATACATCCGGAAGAAAATGCATTTCAATTTTTATAATTCCATCACCGGAACAAGCCTCACATCTTCCTCCTTTAACATTAAAACTGAATCTTCCCTTTTGATATCCTCGTGCTTTTGCTTCGGCAGTGGAAGCAAATAAATCCCGGATCATGTCAAACACTCCGGTATAGGTTGCCGGATTAGAGCGAGGTGTTCTGCCAATCGGACTCTGATCAATATTAATGACTTTATCTAAAAACTCCATTCCCTCAATTTTTTTGTGTTTTCCAGGAATAGTACGTGCCCTATTTAATGTTTTTGCCAGACTCTTGTACAAAATTTCATTGACAAGGCTGGATTTTCCTGAACCGGATACCCCGGTCACACAGGTCAGAACTCCCAATGGAAAGCGTACCGTAATATTTTTCAGATTATTTTCCTGTGCACCATACACAGTCAGATATCCCGTCGGTTTTCTTCTCACTTTCGGTACCGGAATTTTCACCTTACCGCTTAAATAAGCTCCGGTAATTGAGCGCTCATTTTTCATGATTTCCTCTGCGGTTCCCACAGCTACCACTTCACCGCCGTGTTCACCGGCTCCAGGTCCGATATCCACGATATAATCTGCTGCCCGCATGGTATCTTCATCATGCTCTACCACCAGCACACTATTTCCCAGATCCCGCAAATGCATTAAGGTTCCCAATAATTTATCATTATCCCTTTGATGCAATCCTATGCTTGGCTCATCCAAAATATATGCCACTCCTACCAGACCGGATCCAATCTGTGTCGCCAATCGGATACGCTGTGCCTCTCCACCGGATAAAGTCGCTGTCGCTCTGGAAAGACTCAAGTATTCCAGCCCCACATCCAGCAAAAATTTGATTCTGGCACGTATTTCTTTCAAAATCGGTCCCCCGATGGATTCCTGCATGGGAGTCAATTCCATTTTCTTTAAAAACTCATATAAATCCTTTATGGACATATTGGTAACTTCATAAATATTTTTATCCCACACAGTTACCGCCAGTGATTCTTTTTTCAATCTCTGTCCACGGCAATCCTTACATGGTGTAATGCGCATAAAACTCTCATACTCGGCTTTCATCGTTTCTGAACCGGTCTCCCGATAGCGCCGTTCCATGTTTTTGATCAGCCCTTCAAAAACTACATCGTATACCCCTTCCCCACGCATTCCCTTGTAATATACTTTCACCATGCGATCGGTTCCATAAACCAACAGATCATGAATTTCCTTGGGATATTCTTCAAATGGCGTATCCAAATCGAAATGGAATTCCCGGCATAATGCTTCCAATACCGCTCTGGTATAACTTCCTTTATCTGTACAGGATTGCCATCCCATAGCAGCGATAGCTCCCTTATTAATGGAAAGTGTTTTATCCGGAATCATTAAATCCTCATCAAATTCCATTTTATATCCCAAACCATAACAGGTGGGACAGGCACCGAAAGGATTATTAAAGGAAAAACTTCGCGGTTCAATTTCGTCCACACTGATCCCACAGTCTGGACAGGAAAAACTCTGGCTGAAGGTCAGTGTCTGACCATCCATCACATCTACCACAGCCAACCCATCCGCTAATTTCAATACATTTTCCAGGGAATCGGTTAATCTCGTTTCAATTCCTTCCTTAATCACCAGCCGGTCTACAATGATTTCGATCGAATGTTTAATATTTTTATCCAGCTGAATGTCTTCCGAAAGCTCATATTGATTTCCATCAATTCTCACACGCACATAACCGCTTTTTTTTGCCTGCTCCAATACTTTTTCATGCCGTCCTTTTCTTCCTCTGACTACCGGAGCCAAAAGCTGAATCTTTGTCCGTTCCGGAAGTGCCATAATATGATCCACCATCTGATCCACGGTCTGTTTTTTTATTTCGCGTCCGCACTTTGGACAATGTGGAATTCCGATTCGTGCATAAAGAAGACGCAGATAGTCATAGATTTCCGTTACCGTTCCAACGGTGGAACGCGGGTTTCTATTGGTAGATTTTTGATCAATAGAAATGGCAGGAGAAAGACCTTCTATTTTTTCTACATTGGGCTTTTCCATCTGCCCCAAAAACTGTCGGGCATAGGAGGACAAAGACTCCATATACCGTCTTTGCCCCTCTGCATAGATTGTATCAAATGCCAGCGACGACTTACCTGAACCGCTCAGTCCTGTGAGTACGACAAATTTGTCCCTGGGAATATCCACATCTATATGTTTCAAATTATGTTCACTGGCTCCGCGTATCTTAATAAACTGCTTTTCTGCCATATTTTTTCTCCTTTTATTTGTCTTTTTCAATTTCATCCAAATGCTGCTTTAATTCCCTCATTTTATCACGGAGTTCTGCCGCTGCTTCAAAATTCAACTCTGCTGCCGCCTGCTGCATTCGTTTTGTCACATCTTTAATCAACTTATTCAATTCTTTCACACTCATGGATTCCGGATCTTTTTCCAATTTTGCGGTAGCTTCTTCAGCCGCTTTTGAAATACTGATCAGATCACGAACTGCCTTCTTAATTGTTTTCGGAGTAATACCATGTTCCTTATTATATGCCTCCTGTATTTTCCGTCGGCGCTCCGTCTCCTCAATGGCTTTTTTCATAGAATCCGTTATCGTATCCGCATACATAATGACATGCCCCTCTGCGTTACGTGCTGCACGTCCCACTGTCTGAATCAGAGATGTCTCAGAGCGAAGGAACCCTTCTTTATCCGCATCCAAAATCGCCACTAAAGCAATTTCAGGAATATCCAAGCCTTCTCTTAACAGATTGATTCCGATTAACACGTCAAATCGATCCAATCGCATATCCCGAATGATTTCCGCACGTTCCAGAGTATCAATATCCGAATGCAGATATTTGACACGGATTCCAACTTCTCTCATATAATCTGTCAGATCTTCTGCCATACGTTTCGTAAGTGTCGTAATCAGTACTTTATTCTTTTTTTCTGTTGTTTTATTTACTTCTCCGATTAAATCATCTATCTGTCCTTCCACAGGGCGAACCTCGATCTTAGGATCCAAAAGTCCCGTAGGACGGATAACCTGTTCTGTTCGCATCATCTCATGTTCTGTCTCATAGACATTAGGTGTCGCGGATACAAACATCATCTGATCAATTTTTGACTCAAATTCACTGAAATTCAATGGCCGATTATCCAGCGCAGACGGCAAACGGAAACCATAATCCACCAATGTGGTCTTTCTGGAACGGTCTCCGGCAAACATGCCTCTGACCTGGGGAATTGTAATATGAGATTCATCCACAATAATCAGGAAATCATCGGGAAAATAATCAATTAATGTATGGGGAGGCTGACCCGGTTCCAGACCTGCCAAATGGCGGGAATAATTTTCTATCCCGGAACAGAACCCCGTCTCCTTCATCATCTCGATATCAAAATTTGTCCGTTCAGAAATTCGTTGTGCTTCCAGTAGTTTATCTTCACTTTTAAAATATGCCACTCGTTCTTTTAGTTCCTCTTCGATCGCTTTTGTGGCCTTAAGCATCTTTTCCCGATCTACTACATAGTGGGAAGCCGGGAAAATAGCCACGTGCTCCAAACGGCATCTCACCTCTCCTGTTAAGGGATCAAATTCGGTAATTCGATCCACTTCATCTCCAAAAAATTCTACGCGAACTGCCTTATCTCCCCAATCTGCGGGAAAAATTTCCAAAACATCTCCCCGCACCCGGAATGTTCCGCGATGGAAGTCCATATCATTTCTTGTATACTGGATCTCAATTAATTTATGGATCGCTTCATCCCGGTCTTTTATCATTCCGGGACGCAATGACAGCACCATATTCTTATAATCCACCGGGCTGCCCAAACCATAAATACAGGATACAGAGGCAATCACAATCACATCTTTTCGCTCTGCCAGAGCTGATGTTGCTGAAAGACGCAGCTTATCAATTTCATCATTGACAGCAGAATCTTTTTCAATATACGTATCTGTAGAAGGGACATATGCTTCCGGCTGATAATAGTCATAATAGGACACAAAATACTCCACTGCATTATGGGGAAAAAATTCCTTAAATTCACTGTACAACTGACCTGCTAATGTTTTATTATGCGCTATAATTAACGTAGGTTTGTTTAATTGCTGAATAACATTGGCCATCGTAAATGTTTTTCCGGAACCAGTTACTCCCAAAAGAGTCTGAAACTGATTTCCCTTTTTGAATCCCTCTACCAACTCTGCAATCGCTTTAGGCTGATCTCCCGTGGGGCGATACTCAGATACTAATTCAAAATGATCCATCTTGACATCCTTTCCATAACTCTATTATCGATTTCCCGATACACCACTGAATACTTCAAATAACATGATGCATCAATCGGTCGTCTCATGTTTATTTATCAAACCTTTCAGTCAATATTACTTCATATCTTTTAGAAGTATATCACACCAGAAAAGAAAAGTATAGAAAAATCGGAACATTTGTTCTGTTTTCTTTTATACATTTTCCTTTTGCCATTTATTTTCATTCTATCCAGTCCGCCGACAGACAAACACAAAACTTGGCAAAATATGTGTAACAGTTCAGCCATAGGGCTGTAAATGAGTAAAACAGTGGCGATAGCCACAATAAGCACGCAGTGCGGTTTTACGAATGGCGCGGGCTGTAACTGTTACACATATGTCCCCCAACTAAATTCATTCTGCATTTCTTCTGAAATGAGTTCAAAAAAGCACATAGCAAAGGCGCTGCGGAAATTCTGCAACGCCCTTTCTAAATAAAACCACATTCTAATGTTGTACATCCTGATCTTTGATTTCTTCTCTTAAACAAACCGGCGGAAGAATACTGTCAATCAGCTCATATAATGTATCGTCATAACAATTGCGCACTTCACATTTCTGATCGAACACCATCGTAGGTTCCTCATTCTCCGTCACGCTCTTCCATTCCGGCAGATCCACACATTCCGGTTTTCCCGTTCTGGCAAACGATGTCCAGGCATTGCAAATTTGTTCCTGCAATTTTTCACTGATTCCCGGAATACTGCAAACCTCCACCTTATCTATATTATAAAAGAAAAACGGAATATCGGCACAATGCCATGCCGTCTTTCCATAGTAAAGTGGAAATTCTAAAACAAAGTTATATAAAAAGGTTCCGCTCTTCCCCTTTTTTGCATGAAGCTTCGCCAAACGTTTGGATGGCTGACGCATAATCCGATCCAGAGAAAGAAGATCCAGTACATGTTTCTCCGGATACGTTTTTCGGAAACAATCTGCAACCTCTGAAGCACGTTTTCCATATACCTGTTCCAGCCTATGCATGATCTCTGACTCAGACAATTTTGTTTTATCATATTCCATGGGTCGGAAAGAAAATTCACCAAATACAGAACCAATCATCATGGGAATATCATATGCATGCTCCCGAAATCCGTAATCCAGCGGATTTCCTTTATAATAATTGTTTACCAAAGGTGTACCTCCAATGTACCCACCTTCTTTTGCCACTATCGGACTGACTTTTTCATAAGCCTGCACCAGTTTTGCATATGGAATCGTTTCTAACGCTTCTACTTCATCTTCTTTCAGATTCAGTTCTTTCAACAACGCGCTGACAATTTTTCTTCCATCTCCGGTACTGGAAGGGAGAATCTCTTTGCATCCCACACCGCTCATAATCAACACCTTGTGAAACAATCCATCTGCTGCTTCTATCTGCATCAAATCTGCTGCTTTCATTCCGCCGCCGGATTGTCCAAAAATAGTGACATTATCCGGATCTCCACCAAACACATCTATGTTTTCGTGAATCCACTCCAATGCTGCCACAATATCGGCATGACCCGCATTTCCGGAATTTTCATATTTTTTATTATAACAGGATAGATCCAGATACCCCAAAATATTCAATCGATGATTAATGGAAACGACCACTGCATCCGCAAATCTGCAAAGATTTGCTCCATCATATGCTACCTGCTCAATGGAAGATCCTGCCTGATACCCTCCGCCATGCAACCACACCAGTACCGGTTTTTTCATTTCTTTTTGTAATGAAGTTGTCCAGATATTTAAGTTCTGACAATGCTCATCCTGGGGCCAATAACGATGGGGGACGAACAATTCTCCTTTCGGTGTTTCCTGATTCATAAGAGGACAGACAAAACCATAGGATGTGGCATCCATTACGCCCTCCCACACCATTTTTTCAGGCATCTGAAACCGTTTCGCATATGCATATGGCACACCTTTGAATATATATTCTCCGTCATAAAAATAACCTTTCAGTTTGCCGGAAGTCGTCTCAATCACCGGAACATCATCATAACAAAATGTTTTCAACTAACATCCCTTCCTTTCTTTTCCACAAACCGAAACACAAATCCCCTGTTTTTCAACAGGAAATGATTATTCTCCAAGAAAATATCTGCCATATCCATCTGCTGCTTTAATGGCCGCTGCCACTTTTTCCGGTGTCACTTCAAACGGCATATTGTGAAGTGTATCCGTTTCGGCACATGCGGCAGTGGCTACTGCCATAATCTTCTCATCCGTCACTTCTTTGATTCCCAGTTCTTCCAGAGTCACTGGCAATCCTACTTCAATACAAAAATCAATGATCTCTTCCAGATCATCCGCCGAAACGTTTTCCAATACCAGCTGTGTAATTGTACCAAATGCAACTTTTTCTCCATGGTACATGGAGTGGCATTCTTCCAATACCGTAAATCCGTTATGAATTGCATGTGCTCCTGCCAATCCGCCGCTTTCAAATCCCAAACCGGAAAGAAGGGTATTTGCCTCAATTACTTTTTCCACTGCCTCTGTACAGGCACCGGCTTCCAAAGCAATTTTTGCTTTTAATCCCTCTTCCATCAATGTATCAAAACACAGTTCTGCCAAAGCCATAGCAGCACCTGTTATCTTACCTCCGGCACATGTCGAGGCATCCGACCGCTGGCAGGCCCGTGCCTCAAAATAAGTTGCCAATGCATCTCCCATACCTGCTACGGTAAGGCGAACCGGAGATTTTACAATAATATCTGTATCCATCAGAACGAGATTCGGATTGGATGGCAGAAAAAGGTATTCTTCAAATACACCATCATCTGTATAGATAACAGAGAGGGCACTGCACGGAGCATCAGTAGAAGCAATGGTAGGACAAATCACCACCGGAACCTTTTGATAAAAAGCTACTGCTTTCGCTGTATCAAAAATTTTTCCGCCTCCAATACCGATTACCAGATCACATTCCTGTTCTTTCATTACATCCGTCAGACGATTAATTTCCGTTTTACTGCATTCTCCCTGGAAATAATCAAATACCGGTGTGCAGTCTTTTCCAGCAAAACTTTCCTCAATCTCTTTTCCAATTCGCTTATACCCGCCCTGGCTAATCAAAATCAATGCCCGTTTTCCATAACCGGACGCGTATTCTCCTATTTTTTTCATTTCCCCTGCTCCCTGGATATATTTTCCAGGACTGATCAATACTTTTGCCATTTTGCTTTCCTCCATAAATATTACTACATGTGACACTTCCATTATATCCCATCCCCATTGGGTTCTCAAGCATTTACTGGCATAAATATACTTCCTTCTATGCAATCTGTCCGGAGGATGAATTTCCTCCCAATGTTATCGAAATGGTTGTCTGTGTATATGTCATATTATTGGAATCCGGCTTATATACTGTCATATCCACTGTCTCACCCGCAGAATAATAAGACAATATTTCTTTTAATTCGGAAGTTGACGTTACGGTTTTTCCATCAAACGCGGTAATAATCATTCCCGTCGTCATTCCGGCCTGACTGGCAGCTCCTGCCTCCGTTACTTCTACCACATAAACCCCTTGCGGAACACCATATGCTTCTGCCATCTGACTCGTCACATCCTGACATTTAATGTCCAACGTTCCTTGGTTTTCCTCTGACTGCTTTGTTCTGGTTGTCTCATTCATCAGACCTTCAATAATATCATAAACTCTGGAAATCGGAATCGCATATCCCATACCTTCCACCTCGGTAGAAGCCAATTTTGCTGAATTAATTCCGATCAACTCTCCGTTCATATTAAGCAATGCTCCGCCGCTGTTACCCGGATTAATGGCAGCATCTGTCTGAATATAGGTATTGGATTCGGTATTTGTGTCACCACTCTGTGTACTGGTGCTAATTACACGATCTGTCGCACTGACAATCCCCGTCGTTACAGACTGCCCATATCCCAGTGCATTTCCAATAGCTACCACCTGTTCTCCCACTTTTAAGTCATCCGAATTTCCAACAACAGCTACTGATATCTTTGACATCGTATCTTCGGAAATATTTTCCAATGGAACAGCAATAACTGCCAGGTCATTGGCGGCATCCGTTCCTTTCATATTTGCTTCATATACCTGATTATCAACAAAGCTTACTGTCAATGTATCTGCACCATCTATGACATGATTATTGGTCACAATCAACAGTTCTTCATCATTTTTTCCTATAATAATACCGGAACCACAACTTTCTGTTTCTTCCATTTGCGGCTGCTGGAAACTGTATCCAAAAGTTTGGAAATAATTCTGAACTTCCTGAACGGATTTATTGGTAATGGATACAATGGAAGGCATCGCTGCCTCGGCAATAGCCGAAACATCCAAAGGTCCCGTTTCCCTTTGTGTAGTATCGGTTGATACCGTATTGGTATTTAACAGATGTGTCGTTTGTTTATCATTTTCCTCCTGTGATGCCGTTGAATTCTGATTTTCCCCACTCAGATACATTACACCCTGAAAGGTTCCGGCAGCCACGGTTCCAAACAATACTGCACTCAATGTCAGTGCGCCCATTTTCTTCAAAAATTTTTTTCCTCTTCCGCCATTCTTTCTTCTGTTTCCTCTGTTTTCATGCTCTCTATTTTCTTCCAAATGATTTTCTCTAAATTCTAACATAGGATCATCCTTCCTTTCTATTCGGATTCTCTGTTTCTTTTTTATTTACGCTTTGAAGTATAAAGAAAATCTGTGAAAGAAAATTTATGAATATGTGAAAAAAAAAACATCAAACTGTGAAAAAAAAATGGACTGAAATCCCCTTTATTGGTTATCCCAGTCCTCCTTGTTATAAAAAATTTTACCGTCCTCTACCACTGTAAATGTCTCATCCTTTACATCCACTATGGTAACGGCACAATTATCAAGCAATTTGCCCATCCAAAAATTTTCTATACTTTCTTTTCTAACATTATTCATAATTCCCCGCATAGCAGCTCCATGGGTCGAAATTAAAAGAGTTTTATCCTTCCACTCGGGCATATGAATCAAATCATTCAGAAACGTGCCGGTTCTCTCACAGAGATGCTCCAACGTCTCCCCACCAGGCAATGGTTCATACTTTTCCGGATGACAGAAAAAATTTTCAAATACAGAAACATAGTTTCCATTCTTATCATCCCGTGCCCGCATACCTTCCCCTTCACCAAAACCCAGCTCGGCAATTCTATCATCTTCGATAAACGGTATCTTCCGTTTTCCTACTATAATCCGTGCCGTTTCCTTTGCCCTCATTAAAGGACTGGTATACACTGCAGCAAACGGAATATTTTGCAGTTTTTCCGCGGTCACCTGAGCCAATTTCCTTCCTTTTTCATTAAGAGGAATATCCACTCTTCCCTGTATTTTTTTTTCTTTATTCCAATCGGTTTCACCATGACGCATAATATAGAGTCTCATGAATCACAATCCCCTCTTTCTTTTTCTCCATAAATGCCGACTCATGATGCTTATTATAGAATACTAGATATGGAAAAGCAATGACTGAAAACGACAAAAATGAAAAACTAGGGGAATCCTTCAGAAATCCCTTGCTATCTTGAGAAAACTCTGTTAGAATAACTTTGATAATCAAACAATTGCATCGCATTCGCATGCAAATGGAAAGGTATGGTTATAATTATGATCGTTGAACCAAAAGTAAGAGGATTTATCTGTGCTACCGCACATCCTGTAGGATGTCGTGAAAACGTAAAGCGTCAAATTGAATACATGAAACAACTTGGAACCTGCGATGGTCCACGAAAAGTCCTGATTATTGGCGCCTCCACCGGATATGGTCTGGCTTCCCGCATTGCATCTGCCTATTGTAACGGAGCATCTACAATCGGTGTAATGTTTGAAAAAGAGTCCAATGGACGTCGTACAGCCACACCCGGTTATTATAATACAAAAGCTTTTGAATCGTTTGCTCATTCAGACGGACTGTATGCCAAATCAATCAATGGTGATGCTTTTTCCAAAGAAGTTAAAGAACAAGTGATCGACCTGATCCGAAATGATCTGGGATCTGTCGATATGGTAATTTATAGTTTAGCAGCACCA
Organism: Lachnospiraceae bacterium; assembly: GCA_026169045.1. Classification (GTDB taxonomy): domain Bacteria; phylum Bacillota; class Clostridia; order Lachnospirales; family Lachnospiraceae; genus Fimimorpha. Next base: position 16,880 of record JAPFDH010000061.1, read on the forward strand.
AGACGTACCACAGCAGACGGAATCACCTATCAATCCGTTTTGAAAACCACATCATCCGATTTTACAAACAAGTCTTGGAACTTAAAAGATAATACCATCACAGAAGCTACCATCACTCCCGCTACAGAAGAAGAGACACTGGCTACCATAAAAGTAATGGGTGGTGAAGATTGGGTTGATTGGATGAATGCTCTGGCAGATGCCGGCGTCTTGGCAGATGGAGCCATAACTATCGCTTATTCTTATTTAGGACCAAAACTAACCTATCCTGTTTACTTCAATGGTACGATTGGTATGGCAAAAAAACATTTACAGGAAAGTGCCGCAATTATTAATCAATCTCTGGAAAAATACCACGTCAAGGCTTACATATCCGTAAACAAAGCACTGGTAACACAAGCCAGCGCTGCCATTCCCATCGTTCCTTTATACTTTGCCATTTTATATAAGGTAATGAAGAGAAAAGGATTACACGAAGGATGCATCGAACAAATCGGACGTCTGTTCCATGAAAAATTATTTTCGGGAACTCCTGTCTTGGATGAAGAAGGTAGAATACGTCTGGATGACTGGGAATTAAGGGATGATATTCAACAAGAAGTGATGGAAATCTGGGATAAAATCAATACAGAAAATATCAAAGAACTGGCTGATATTGACGGATATTGGGAAGATTTTTATCATATGTTCGGATTCCATTTCTCCAACGTAGACTATAGCCAGGATGTGGAAATTTAATATTCATCTGAAAAATACAAATGTGGCAGAATATCCCATATATTCTGCCACGTTTTTTATATTTCCTTATTTACCATTTGAAAAACAGCATTGACTGCTCTATTATACTCCGAAAGTTTTTCTGCTTTGCGGATTTTTTTTATCATTTTTTCTTCAATTGGAAATGAATGGATCAGGTAAAACCACAACTCTTTCATTTTAAATAGAACATTTCGTTCTCCGGACATAATACGCTGATATCCTTCATACACTTCATCATGAAATTCCCGTATTTTATTATAATCTATACTACCTTCCCGATCTGTATTTTTCCCAGATTCCTGTTTTGCTTTCCATCTGTCTGCCAACCCCGGATATACCAACAATCCCCGTCCCAGCATGATCGCCTTGGTATCCGGATACGTTTTCACAAATGTATCCATCTGTTTTTCCGTAAATAAATCTCCATTATAACACAATGGATTTTTACTGTTTTTCAAAGTATCCTGCCAGATTTCCTGATGGGTATTTCCATTATAGTATTCTTTTTGAATTCTGGGATGTACAATCAGTTCCTTAACCGGATACTGATTAAACAAATTTAATAATTCCTCCCATTCCTCCACCGCATCCATACCGATTCTTGTTTTTATAGAAATGGCGCAGTCTTTTACTCCTGAAAATATCTGCTCCAGAAAAATATGTAATTTTTCCTTTTCAGCCAGAAAACCGGCTCCCTTTTGTTTGGTCACAACCGTTTTAGAAGGGCATCCCAGATTTAAATTAATCTCCTTATATCCCAATTCACACAAAATGCGGGCCATTTTTATAAAATCTTCACCATTGTTTGAGAGAATCTGAGGAACCACCGCAATCCCCTCATTATGTTCCGGCAATATATCATTTTTTTCCCTGGATGTCAGTTCTTTATTCTTATGAGTTGTAATAAACGGAGTATAATACCGATCAATGCCTGTGAAATAATGATGATGGGCATTGCGAAAAATATATCCGGTAATTCCCTCCATCGGAGCAAAATATAGTTTCATAACGTTCTTCCTTCACACAAATATTAAAGCGGTTTATATTCTTCAATCTGATATTGATCAAATGTCTTCATATCATCATAAATGCATGCTGCCATATCAAACAGTGGCATAGCTGCCACTGCTCCTGTTCCTTCTCCCAAACACATTCCACAGTCAATGAGTGGGTTCAAACCCAGCTCTTCCAAAATCATCTTTCCTGCTGGTTCTTTAGAAACATGGGTAGCAATCATATAAGAAGCGGTTTGCGGACAAATACGGGCAGCAGCGAGAGCACCGGCAGCAGCAATAATACCATCCACCAATATGGGAAGACCATAAATCGCACCTCCCAGATATACGCCTACCATTCCTGCCAAATCCAATCCTCCCACACATTGAAGCACATACAATGGTGATTCTTCCCTGAGATGATAACGATTTATAGCAGTTTCAATCACTTGTATTTTCCGTTCCAACCCTTCTATGGATAATCCGGCGCCTTTTCCCGTTACCTGTCTTACGTCTTTATTTAAAAAGACAGCGGCCAGAGCACTGCTTGTCGTTGTATTGCCGATTCCCATTTCTCCGACAGCAATCATTCCGGTTCCTTTTTCTTTTTCCTTTTTGACCAGCTCCACGCCTACATCGATTGCCTTCATCATCTGTTCCATAGTCATAGCCGGTTCTTTTATAAAATTTTTTGTCCCAAATGCAATTTTTTCTCTCACGAGAGGATATGCTTCCCCACAGTTTTCCATAGCATCAGCAATTCCAAGATCCACCGGAATACAATCAGCCCCAGCCTTCTTTGCCATCAAGGTCACACAGCCTTCTCCTTTTGTAAACCCACGAACAACTGATGCCGTCACGGAAGAATCTGTCTGTGTCACACCTTCTTCCACAATACCGTTATCCGCGCATAAAATAAAAACCGTTTTTTTCTTAAAATCAACCTTAGCACTACCTGTAATACCCGCAATTTTCACAATAGCATCTTCCAAAAGCCCCAAACTGTGTAACGGATGAGCCACATGGCTCCAACGCAGTTTTGCTTCTCTGGCGGCCTCCTCATGAAAGGGTTTTATCTGATCGGTATATTGTTTTATCTCCATCCTTTTTCTCCTTTTCCCATTTCTTTTTTATATCGTTTTCCGCTCCCGGCCTGTTCCGGCAAACTGATCTGTTAGACACGCTTCACAATTCATTCATCCGCAAATATCATAAAAAAGCTCTTGCAAAATGTTCTTTTGCAAAAGCCTGTCAGATCTTTAATTCCTCATCCCTTATTGGATTCTTCCGTATCATCATTTTCCACACGCAACATCCGATATCCCACTCCGACATGCGTTTGAATAAACTGGGGATGCGCTGTATCTTTTTCCATTTTTTTGCGCAGTGCTGCCATAAAAACACGAAGAGAAGCTATATTGCTTTCCCATGTTCCGCCCCAGATTTCTTTTGTAATATATGTATGTGTTAAAACCTTTCCCACATTTTTCGCTAATAGACAAAGGATTTTATATTCATTTGGGGTTACATGCATCTCCTCCCCATCCAAGTATACACATCCGGAAATATAATCAATTGTCAAACTGCCGTTCTTAAAAACAGCAGTGTCATTTTCTTCTGTACTTTTCATATAAGACAACCGCCGTAATGCCACACGGACTCTTGCCAACAATTCATTGACTGAAAATGGTTTCGTCAAATAATCATCAGCCCCTGCATCCAGTGCCTCAATTTTATCACGATCCTCTGTCCTTGCACTGATAACGATAATCGGCTTATTTGACCATGCGCGTATTCTTTTGATGATTTCTATTCCGTCCATATCCGGCAATCCCAAATCCAAAAGAATCGCATCCGGATTCTGTGATACAGCTTCCAGCAATGCCTGGTTTCCATTTTCTGCTGTATGAAATATGTAATTCTGCGTTTCCAGTGCTGTCGTAATCAGATTTCTTACGGCATAATCATCCTCGACCACCAGTATCATTGTTTTATTCATGAAACATACCTCCATACCGCTACTAGTATACCATAGGTCCGTTTGTCTGTCCACGTCCTTTCTTTGCTTCCCTTTCTGTGAAAAACGTGAAAATTCCAAATCTGTACACAGTAATTTTGTGAGCAAAAATAAAAAGTAATTCCAGGCAAAATTTTGTCCATTTTGCTTCTTTACATCTTCCCAAAAATCGTTTAGATTAATCGAAGTAAAATGCATATTACATATCACCATACAATCAAAAAGGAGGAAATTTACATGGTTCGCGATCTCACCCAGGGGAAGCCCACCTTCCGTATCATGAATTTTATGCTTCCCATCTTACTTGGAAATCTTTTACAGCAGATCTATAATCTGACTGACAGCATCATCGTAGGACGTTTTGTCGGAAAAGATGCTTTCGCTGCTGTAGGATCCACAGGATGTTTAAACTTTTTAGTCATCGGCTTTATGCTCGGCCTAAGCAGTGGTTTGTGTATTCCGATCGCCCATCGTTTTGGAGCCGGAGATTATGTACGAATGCGCCGCCGTATCGCATCTGCTGTTTATATTTCTGCTGTCATCACCGTTTTTCTCACTGTCATTACGGTTATCTGTACAAGACAGCTTCTCATATTGATGCAGACTCCGGAAAATATTTTGGAAACAGCTATCTCCTATATCCGAATTATTTTCATAGGAATTCTTGCGACCATGTTATATAATCTTCCAGCCAATTTACTGCGTGCCTTGGGAGACAGTAAAACTCCACTCTATTTTCTCATTGTATCCGCTGTATTAAACATACTGTTGGATTTAATTTTCGTTATTGTATTCTCCATGGGAGCGGAAGGCACGGCTGTAGCCACTGTATTGGCTCAATTTGTATCCGGTTTTCTCTGTATTATATATATGATCAAAAAATATTCCATACTCCGTTTCCAAAAAGGAGAATGGCAGGTAACCGGCGATGAACTTTGCAGTTCGTTTTCTCTTGGCGTACCCATGGGACTCCAGTTTTCTGTTACAGCCATCGGCTCTGTCGTTCTCCAAAGCGCAGTAAATACATTGGGTTCTGACATCGTAGCCTCCGTCAATGCTGCCGGTAAAGTAAATATGTTTTTAAGTCAGCCTATGGAGGCACTGGGACTTACCATGTCCACTTACTGCGGACAAAATCTGGGCGCCGGAAAATTGGACCGTATCAAAACCGGAGTAAAAAACAGCTTGATTATTACCGTTATTCTAAGTATTTTATGCGGTATTATCATGGTTGCATTGGGAAACTATCTTTCACTTTTATTTATTCGCCAGGAAGAAATGACACCATTGATCGAAGAAAGCATCTCGCGCTTTCTGTTGTATAACAGTATCTTTTTCCCTTTTCTCGGCATTCTCCTTGTTCTTCGAAATGCCGCTCAGGGATTGGGATTTAGTATTCTCGCCATGGGAGCCGGTGTTTTTGAGATGATTGCACGTTCTGTCGTCGCTTTTTGTTTCGTCAGTGCGTTTGGATTTATCGCCATCTGCTACGCAAACCCGGCTGCCTGGATCGCCGCCTGTGTTATCCTGGTTCCCATTTATTTATATTCATTAAAACAAGTAAAGAAGATGCTTTTCAACCATATAGAAGAATAGTATCCACAGCTTCCGCTTACATCAGTCTTCTTGTCCGGCACATTCAAAAGCCTCTCCCCGAAGTACCCGAAGTCCATGTTCCAATGTATCTATGATAAAAGATAAACTTTCCTGCACTGCTTTGGGACTTCCGGGAAGATTTACAATCAAAGATCTTTTACGCAGTACCGACACGCCTCTGCCCAACATAGCCCTTTTTGTGATTTCCATGGAACCGAATCGGATAGCCTCAGCAATCCCCGGCACCATTCGATCTGCCACCGCTACGGTAGCCTCCGGTGTCTGATCTCTCATGGAGAATCCGGTTCCGCCACTGGTCAAAATTAAATCCACCTGTCTGCTGTCTGCCAGCCGTATCAACTGCCGCTTCAGCATTTTAGGTTCATCCGGCACTATCATGGTTTCTACCACTTCATATCCATGCTCTTCTAAAATTTTCGCTGCCGCAGGACCGCTTAAATCTTCCCGTTCACCGGCATATCCCTTATCACTTACCGTAATCACAGCAGCATGCAGCGGGCGGTTGGGATCATTTTCCATAACTCTCATCACATCCCCAGGACGAATGATTCCACCCCGTACCACCTTGGCAAACACGCCCTCTCTCGGCATAATACAATCTCCAACCCGATGAAAAATCGTACAATGACTGTGACATTCCTTACCGATCTGTGTGATTTCCAAAATAGTCTCCCCACATCCTAACCGGGTTCCTACCGGCATTTTTCGAAAATCCATACCTTCTACCAACAAATTTTCCCCAAATGCACCATCTTGGACATTTCCGCCTTTTTCATTGAATTCTTTTACCTTCTCATAAGAAAGCAGACTGACCTGCCGATGCCAGTTTCCAGCATGGGCATCCCCATCTATTCCATAATTTTCTATGAGATGTCCTTCTGATACAGGTTTTTTTTCTGTTCCTTTTTCTCTGCTGATACAAACAGCTTTCACGATTCCCATGACACGATTCCTTTCCGTTTTCTTTTATGCTCCGAATCCACAATCCGGATAAACACATTCCTTACAGTTTAAACACATTCCTCCATGAGCCATTTTGACAAAATCCATTCGTGTCAAAGTTTCTCCTGCTAAAATTCTGGGTACAGCCAAGTCAAATACTGTCCTCTTTGCGTACATGACACATCCCGGCAGGCCTATTACGGGAATTCCATTTACATAGGAAAGCATAAACATCGCCCCAGGCAAAACCGGGGTTCCATATGTCACAACCTGACCTCCCAACGAACGGATAGCAGCCGGGGTTCTGTCATCGGGATCCACACTCATTCCCCCAGATACCCAAACCATATCCGCTCCCTTTTTCATCCAATTTACAATTTCTTCCCGTATTTTTTCTTTATCATCTCCTGCCAAAACCTTTCCCATGACTTCCGATCCCAGTTCCTTTGCCTTAGCTTCCAATACCGGACTAAATTGATCTTTTATTCTCCCCTCCAGCACTTCAGATCCCGTCACCACAATTCCTATTTTCATGGAGAGAAATGGTTTCACCTGTATCAACGGACCAAGCTGTTGACACTTTTTTTCAAAATCAGCTACTATTTCTTCTTTTACTACCAATGGAATAACTCTGGTTCCGGCCAACAATTTTCCTTTTTTTGTCATCTTATTCCCGTGAATGGTAGAAAAACAAACTTCTTCTTCCATATTCACATCATACAAAAGCTCTGTGTTAATGCACAGGAGCCCTTCACACGCCGCTGTCAAATTAACCTTTCCTTCTTTTGGTTCTGACAAAAGAATATTTTCTCCCGCTGCCGCTTTTGCCATACGCATAGCAGCCTCATTTTCATGTACATATCCTTCCTGCAGATCCCATACAAATATATGGCGCTTACCGATATCCAATAACTTTTCAATATCCTCTTTTGAAACAATATGCCCCTTACGAAATGCACAATCTTTTTTCTTCCCCGGGATGATTTCTGTCATATCATGGCAGAGCACCATTCCCACAGCGTCCTCCACTCTTACTTCTTTCATATTCTGTCCTCACTTTTTTCCGGTTCTTGTCCCAGATTTCTTTGTTCCAACCACAAAATAGCTTCTAAAACGCCTCCGGCAATACATCTGGCTTTGTCTGAAACGGTAAAACAATTTTTATATTCCGACTTTCTCGGATCAATATCGGCGATTTTCAACCCCTTCTTTACCGGATATCCATCCCGGATCAGTCCGCGCAGCAAACCGCTTATGGAAGCTTCCACATTTATATTCATTCCATCCTTTTCCAAAACAGCTATACATTGTCCCTTTTCTACAAAATCCCCGATTTTGCATAATCCCTTCAGTGTTCCTGTTTCGGGGGCATGAATCACCCTCTCTTTTCCATATCCTGCAATAATTCCCGGAACTCCTGTATTAGGTAATGCCCGTCCTTCCACGATTAATCGACCTAAATTATGCCCGCGCATGGTTTCAACCACAATATCCACATCATTTCCAGCTGTAAACCCCGGTCCCAATCCCACTGTGATGTCTGCCATTTTTTTATGAGTACCCAAATTTTTCTTTGCCAATATAGCGTCCACCACAGCAAACGGACGGATCTTTGAAATGATCTCTCCCTGAGGATCTACCATCAAAGGAACCTTTCCCTGTCTCCAAATTTCCTCTGCCTCGCTTATGGTGTGTACAAGACAACACGTAATATCTTCCACATGTGTTGTTCCCTCATAGACAGCTTCTGATACCGCTACATGACGACGAATGGCCGATGGATTTTCACATTCCAGCACCAATACCGAATAACCGCAGTGATGCAGTTTTATGATTGTACCCGTGGCAATGTCTCCGCCCCCACGCACAACTACAATCTGTTCTTTTCTGTTCATTTTTTTGATCCCTCTACGTTTTTTTCATGGTTTCACAATATGCCGTGCACCGGTCATCCGTTCCACAATTTCATACATATTTGTCACATTTCCCACTGCCAACTGTTTCGTCAGGCCATAATGATTCAGACAGGTACCACATGCCAGAATTTCTACTCCCATGGCTTCCAGCTGTTTCAAATCTTCCAGAGATTCTGATCCTTCACAAGCCAACTTTACACCTCCGTTATACATAAGAAGTGTTTCCGGAATTTCATCCTGTCCCGCTAAAGCATATAAAAATCCTTTCATTAATATTTTTCCCAGTATATCGTCTCCCTGTCCCATTGTTTCGGAAGATATCACCACGATATGACCTGTTTTTCTTCCATCAGGTATACACGCTTCCTCTTTCTGTTCTTTTTCCTGCGCCGTCAATTCCGTTTGTTTTCCCGCCTCTTTTTCCTCTCCGGCCGCCTGAATCCTTACAAAAAAGACCCTTTCTTCTTTTTTTTGGCTTTCCACTTCCAAACCTTTATGTTTTGCCATCTTTGTCAAATTTTGTACCGCAATTTCATTGTCCACGCAAATTTCCACAACTTCTCCAGGCGCCGCTTTTTTTAATCCTTCCTTTGCATCCATCACTGGCAGCGGACACTGCTTTCCCCTAGCATCAATTTTCATCCTATTTATCTCCTTTCACAATCACCGTTTTTTCTTTTTTTTCTGTTACCTGTCCCACAATTTCACACACAAACCCCTGTTCTTCCAATTCACGCTTTACACACTGTGCATCTTTTTCTGAAAGACTGGCCAAAAGACCTCCCGAAGTCTGCGGATCAAATAATAATTCCTCCATATAAAACGGACAATTTACAAAATCCACTTTCTCTTGTACATGATTTCTATTTCTCTGCGCCGCGGCTGTCAGATAAAACTCTTCCACATATTCCTCGCACTCTTTCAAATATGGTATGGAGCTGGCCCAAATTTCTGCCGAATATTTTTCCGACAACATTTCACATAGATGAACCAAAAAACCAAATCCGGTCACATCGGTACACCCATGCACCTCATATGGTTTCAATGCCTCAGCCGCATATTTATTCAATTGTGTCATAGAACGTATCGCTTGATCCATAGCTTCTGAAGATGCTGCTTTCATACGGGCCGCCGTACATACAATACCTACTCCCAATGGTTTTGTCAAAATCAGCACATCTCCCTCTTTACAACCACAATTTTTTAAAATTCTGGATGGGTGAATGACTCCTGTCACAGAAAGACCATATTTTACATCCGAATCGGCTATGGAATGACCTCCTGCCAATATTCCACCTGCTTCTTCTACTTTTTTTGCTCCGCCCTGAAGAATTCTTCCCAAAATATTCAAATCCATCTGTTCGGGAAAGCAAACTATATTCATAGCTGTTTTCACTTCCCCACCCATGGCATAAATATCGCTGAGTGCATTAGCAGCCGCAATCTGACCAAACAAATACGGATCCTCCACCATCGGTGGAAAGAAATCCAGTGTCTGTACAATTGCCAGATCTTCCGTCAACTGATAAACCGCAGCATCATCGCTGTTTTCAAATCCAACCAGTAAATGAGGATCGTTTTTTCTGGGAATCTTTTCCAGGACATGTTTCAGTGCACCTGGTCCCAACTTTGCAGTACATCCTCCACCTTTACAAAATAAAATCGGCTCCATCTAATTCCCCTTTCTTTGAATCAACTGATCCGCCATTACAGCATTAAATCATATACTCCCTGTGTTTTTATTCCATTTTGTTCCATCATTTGTTCTAATTTTTCTTTTTCTTCCCAAGGAGCACTCCACGCAAGACCACATCCTGCAGTAATCTGTCTGGGAACCGGAATCAATCTTCCGGCATAACCACCATTCATACAGCAAGCCTCCATATGCATGGCCTGTACCGTGGTTTCAAATGCATATACTACTTTTCTTGTCCGTTCTCTCACTTCTTTTTTCCCTTTCCTTTTCCATCTTTTTTCACTATACCATAAATCTGACCAAATTTGTAGTTATCTATAACCTTATTCCTTATCAGCAACTGTCTTTACGAAAAAAGGATATGGAAAATTATTTTTCCATATCCCTATCTCACATTCCGCAATTTCTATTTTTATTTTGTTGTATCTGCTTCTTTATCATTTGGAAGCACAATATTTAACACGATAGCCACAAGCGCCGCCGGAACAATACCCGATCCTCCGAAAATAAGCTGCATCCACTGGGGAAGTCCAGCCAGGGCAGTCGTATTTGCCCCTAAACCATAACCCAATCCCAACGCAACAGATAAGATCGTAATATTTCTTGCTGTCACTTTATATTTGGTCACAAGCTGAATACCGCTGACAACAATGGAAGAAAACATCATGACAGCAGCACCGCCCAGAACGCTCTGAGGCATAATGGAGATAATCGCAGCCAGCTTTGGGAACAGACCACAGAGAATCAAAAAAACAGCACCACAAGCCAACGCAAAACGGTTCACCACTTTCGTCATGGTTACAAGTCCCACATTCTGGCTAAAGGATGTATTGGGAAGCACACCAAAAACAGCAGCCAAAGAGGAACCCAAGCCATCACAGATTACACCACCGGACAATTCCTTATCCGTTGCTTCTCTTCCCATACCGCCTTCCATAACACCGGAAATATCTCCGACGGTTTCCACAGCAGTTACAATAAACATAATCATAACCGGAGCTACTGCTCTTAAATCAAACACATAATTTTTCAAACCGATTGGGAAAAGCTTTGGAAGAGAAATCCAGTCTGCCTGTGCCACTTTATCCCAGTTTAGTACCCATGCCTTTGTAAATTCGCTGCCATCTGCTGCGACTCCTGTCGTAGGCATAAACACAGCCATCACCGCACAGCAAATATATCCCACAATGATACCAAATAAAATCGCCGAAGAGCTAAGAACTCCCTTCGTAGCATGCTTCAATACGATAATAACAACTAAAACCAGCAATCCTACCAGAAGGTTTTCCAAAGAGCCATAATCTTTCGCTCCGCTTCCACCGGCAAATGACTGCACACCGACACCGATCAAAGACAGACCGATGGATAGGACAACCGTTCCTGTCACAACAGGAGGAAAGAATCGGCGCAGTGGCTTAAGACAAAAGCCCAGCACACCTTCAAACAATCCGCCTATAATGGATGCTACCATAATCGCACCATAGGTCACCAAGCCTTTTCCCATCACACCTGCTACACTTTGAAATACACCGATGAAACCAGAACTGGTTCCCATAATAATCGGTACTTTTCCCCCACATGGTCCTATGGCAAATAACTGAACCAATGTCACAATACCAGCAATCAGCATGGCATTCTGTAAGAGACCCACATACACATCTTCAAATTCCGATCCTGCTCCGATTCCACATGCACCACAGATCACAATCAGTGGAGTCAGGTTTCCCACAAACATGGCAAGCACATGCTGCAGTCCCAGAGGAATCGCTTCTTTCAGAGGAAGTTTTCCTTCAAAAGTATAAGGACTTCCTGTTTTCTTTTGCTCTTTCATCACAGCTCTCCTTTTTTCTTTTGGTAATTTCATAACTATCCGCTATTTTCCTCATAACTTCCTGTTATTTATCCTATAGAAGTATACACAAAACATCATCTATTGTACAGTCTTTCTGAATAAATATTTTCCATAAAAAATTGCCATATCTTCTTTTATGTAGGAAAAAGAAAATATGGCAATTTTTTAATTTACGCGCAGACAACGAGCCGTGTACGGATGCTTGCATAGGCATACGGCGACTGTCCGCGAACGTGAGAAACTCGCAAAGCGTGTTTCTCATCGTTGTCTTTGTCTATTTCATTTTTTCTTATTCTGTCTTTGGTTCCGGACGAAGAGGATCAATTACAGATTTTGCATCAAACAAATCGGAGACACGATCTTTCCCTCCGTTTACAGCTTCCCACAGACGTGTTCCATCCAGGTTACGGCGTCCCTGACGCATATAATCGGATCCAAACTGTACCCATGCGGTAACAGAGCCATCCACGTTGCAGAAATAATCAAATCCGACTTCTTTTAATTTTGCATATCGACTTGGCGTAACTGCAAGCTGTTCCGGATCATCATACGTTCTCCAGCTTCCAATATCAGATCCCTTAGGGAAAATCAAAATATCCGTCTCCCCGATTAAAGGCTCCACTTCTGCCTCCCACCAATCGGTATCACGCATAAAATGTTCTTCAGAAATTGTTTGTAAATCTGGATGTCCCCAACTATGGCTGGCAAATTCCCAACCCTGGTTTTTAATCGCTTCTGCTACCGTCTTTGCCTTCTGTTTATCTTCCTCAATATTGGGATTATCCCAGAGATGGGCATCGGGATAAGTGGTATTACCAGGTCCGTAAGAAATATCCGAAGTACGATATCCAAGGATACCGTTATAACCGGTCAGCGCAATAATACCCTTTGCACCCTTATAGGAGAAATCCGGATGAACTTTGATGAAATCCTCCAAAATCGGCAATACGTCAAAGGATCCTGTCACAGTATTGGTCACATTACCGTTTTCATCATAAATGTCCATCTCATTCGTCACCATACCGTCACCACCGATGACAAGACGGCTTGCAAATCCGGTTTTTTCCATATATTCGTAATAACATACATCATCCACAGAAAGCACAAATGGTTTTTTTCCTTCCGGAAGCATGATTTCTTTCTGAACCATTTTTTCCGTACCATCTTCCTGTACCTGAATTTCTGCAATATCATGAATTTTTACCAATACATATCCTTTATCATACATGGATTGAATAATCTTACAAAATTCATCCACAGTTGTCATAACTTCATTATATTCATTGCCTTTATAACTGGAAAAAGCAACGGTAGGCTCTACAACCAAAGAATGGAAGAAAACATGGGTAATCTGTGTATTGTCTGCCCATTTTACCAGTTTGCTCTTTTCCGTTTCATAATTCGTAACAGCCTTGGCATATTCCTGATTGGATGAATAATCCGCTTGCCCCTGTAAAAGCTCAATCGCAGCATCGTAATCGTACATAGCTGCCAACCGGTTGGCTTCATCCAACACCGCATTTCCGGTAGATGCGACGGTAGGCTCTCCCCAATCCGGTTCTGTCTCAAAGGTATCCGGCAGTTCTTCCACCGGTGTCGTAGTGCTTACCCCCGTCGTCGGTTCCACAGTTGCCTGTGATTCTCCATTTTGGCTTTCATTTTCACCCTGCGCTGCTTCTGTAGTCACCTCACTGCTAGATGAATCCCCATTTCCTCTGTTTTTCAACACATAAGCCAACGCTGTACATAAAGCAATCAAGACTACGATTAATACTGCAAAGATAATACGGTTTCGAATAATTGCCCGTCTTCTTCTGCGTCGGCGCATGTTTTCTCTTTTTGCCATAACAAACCTCCATTTTATTAAACTCTGGTTGTCCACTTAGAACAATCCCAAACTTCTGTTGCCAAACCGTCATAAAAATCCGGTTCATGACAAACCATTAAAATGCTTCCTTTGTATTCTGATAATGCCCGCTTCAATTCCATCTTCGCATCCACATCCAGATGATTGGTAGGCTCATCCAAAAGCAAAATATTCGTTTCTCTATTGATTAATTTACAGAGACGAACCTTTGCCTGTTCCCCTCCACTCAAGACACGTACCTGACTTTCAATATGTTTTGTTGTCAAACCACATTTTGCCAAGGCAGAGCGAACTTCATATTGCGTATACGCCGGATACTCTTTCCACAACTCTTCCAGACACGTATTTGTATTTCCCGGCGCCATTTCCTGTTCAAAGTAACCAATCATCAGATAATCGCCCAGTTCCACCTGTCCGGACAGCGGTTCAATCTGACCCAGTATACTTTTTAATAGTGTGGTCTTACCGATCCCATTGGCGCCGGTCAGAACAATTTTCTGCCCTCGTTCCATTGCGACAGTAATGGGTTTGGACAGCGGCTCTTCGTACCCGATTACCAGTTCCTTGGTTTCAAAAATATAACGTCCCGGTGTTCTGCCTTCCTTAAAATGAAATTCCGGCTTCGGTTTTTCTTTTGCCAGCTCAATCACTTCCATTTTATCCAATTTTTTTTGCCGGGACATAGCCATGTTTCTAGTGGCTACCCTTGCTTTATTTCGTGCCACAAAATCCTTCAGTTGTTCAATTTCCTGCTGCTGACGCTGGTAAGCTGCCTCTTTTTGTGCTTTTTTTACTGCATATACTTCCTCAAATTTATCATAGTCTCCCACATAGCGGTTCAATTCCTGATTTTCCATGTGGTAAACCAGATTAATGACACTGTTCAAAAACGGAATATCATGGGAAATTAATATGAATGCATTTTCATATTCCTGCAGATATCGTTTCAGCCATTCAATATGCTGTACATCCAGATAATTGGTGGGCTCATCCAAAAGGAGAATATCCGGTTTTTCCAAAAGTAATTTTCCCAAAAGTACTTTTGTTCTCTGACCACCACTCAATTCTGTCACGTCGCGGTCCAATCCGATCTCTTCCAACCCAAGGGCTCTTCCCACTTCTTCTGTTTTCGCATCAATCATATAGAAATCATGCATCATCAAAAGATCCTGGATGGTTCCCAACTCATCCATCATACGGGCCAATTCTTCTTCTGAAGCCTCACCCATCTTTTCACAAATTTGATTCATCTGATTTTCCATCTCAAACAGATAGTCAAATGCTGATTTTAGAACACTGCGAACGGTCATTCCCTTTTCCAGTACCGTGTGCTGATCCATGTATCCCACTCGAACATTTTTTGCCCATTCCACTTTTCCCTCATCCGGCATCAATTTCCCGGTGATAATATTCATAAATGTTGATTTTCCTTCACCGTTCGCACCGACAAGACCGATATGTTCTCCTTTCAGAAGACGGAATGAAACATCTGTAAAAATAGCTCTGTCGCCGAATCCATGACTTAAATGTTCCACATTCAGTATGCTCATGATAGTAAACGTACCTTTCTTTTCCAAGTTCTCTTCTGCCAAATGATCGTCACTACGATCCTTACCATAATACAACAAAATATCCCGGCATGCAAGAATCTGAGGGAAGTTTATTAAAAACGTAAGATTTCCGTAACACCCTAAATATTTTTCTTATCTTCACATACAAAAACGCCCCTCACAGAAAATTGGATTTTTCTGTAAGAGGCGCTCCCTCCTTTTCTTTTACTTCTTCTTTATCTTCTGTAATTCCTGGTTCAAATATGCCAATGCCCCTTTTCCATGATCACCAGCCTGATTTCCCAACATACCTGCCAGCTCTTCCATACTTTTTTGTCCCATCATACGCATCATATTTTTCCCGAGCTTCATGTTAAGCATGGATTGAATGGCAGAAATCAATATGGTTCCCGCCTCTTCATGTTCAATCACATCCTGAATTTTGTCCTTGATGGAGTAATATCCTTCATGAAATGTCATCTGCGTGTTGCTTAAATCAATTCCGTCAAACCAGTTCATTGCATATTCACCGTCATCATCATCCACCAAAACATATGCCGGATTCTCTTCCTCTCCCTTTTCTAAGGTCATAGAATCCACACAACTTCCTGCTTTGGCGATAATCGTATTCCATCCTTCTTTCAGAGAAACGTGTTCAAACACAAATACTTTACTTCCCTGCAATGTTTTCTCTGTCACTCCATTTACAATCAATGTCACCGATGGCTGATTGGAATAAACTTTTACCGAAATCTCTTCTGCTGTTCTCTGGGCGTATCGCTTTCCGCAAAGATGGACAAACGGCTCTTTGCTCCAGTATGCCTTATATACAAAAAACGCATCTTTTTTTATTTTCCTGTCGAATGTGACAAGACCTTTATTATTTCGTCCCTTCACGCCACCCTCATCTCTGGCATCACAGCCAAAGTCAAACATATTCCAAACATGGGTAGCCCATAAGTATGGACGTTCTTCTATTACTTTCGCCATATGTTCATGGTATAATGCCTGATATTCTTCTGAATAATCGCGGCATTTCGGTGAATCATTATGATACGTAATGATTCCCTCTGCCCCGTACTCGGAAATTCCCAGAGGACATTGGGGGTTCTGACGATGGAAATCATCCAGCCATGCTTCATTCTGTTCCATGTTTCCACCATACCATCCAAAATAATGGTTATAACTTATCACATCGGTAATCCCATTCATTGGACTATCTTTAGGAAGCATGGATACATGCGCTATGGTGGTCAATCTGGTAGTATCCAGAGATTTTGCCAGCGCATTTAAATCTTTCAAATTATCCAAAAGTCCGGGACGTTCACCACCAATGGTGATTTCATTGGAAATTCCCCAGAAACAGATGCTGGGATGATTAAAATTCTGATAAATCAATTCCTTCATCTGACTACGGCAATTTTCATGGGCCGCCGGATCCTGATTCATCACAGAAATAAATGGGATCTCCGCCCAGACAATAAATCCCAACTCATCACATGCATCATAAAACGCCTGATTATGTTGATAATGTGCAAGACGAATCGTATTGGCTCCCAGCTCTTTTATCAGCTGCGCATCATATTCATGATCCTCTTTTCTCAGTGCATTGCCAATTCCCAAGCGATCCTGATGACGTGATACCCCTCGAAGCGGCATCGATTTTCCATTTAAGAAAAAGCCTTTTTCCGGATCCACATAAAACTCTCTCACACCAAACCGTACACAGACTTCATCCACCACTTCATTATGACGCACAATCCGTGCAGCCACATGATACAAATACGGATCTTCAATCCCCTGCCACAAATGTACATCGGGTATCATCAGCATCATTTCGGTATCGGGTTTTGCTTTGGTAAATGCCTCTGCCACAGTTTTGTCTTCGGCATCCTTAATTTCAAACTGTACACTATCCCCTTCCTGCGCATCCGTTACATAGGCATGCAACGCCACACTGCCATCTGTCTTCGCCACAACTGCCAGCCCATCAGCTCCCCAATAATCCAATTGGAAATGTGTCTCAGGAACCACAATTACATTCACATCACGGTATATTCCACCATAAAAGGTAAAGTCTGCTGTCTGCGGATAAACATTACTCTTTTCACTGTTATCCACACAAACAGCAATCAGATTTTCTTCCTCTTTTAAAAACTCGGTTACATCCACACGGAATCGGGAATATCCTCCCTCATGATAGCCTACTTTATTACCATTTAAATACACCGTGGCCACTGCATTTATACCATCAAATTCCAGATAAACCCGGTCTGTCTTTTCCCGATCCGGTGACTCCAGCTCTGTGGCATACCAGCATGCCCTGCGCTCATAGTCAGCTCCTCCATCCTGTCCATCCACTGCATTCCATGTATGCGGCAAACAGACAATTTCCCAATCCTCCGGTAATTTTTTTGGAATAAAGTCGCAATTCTTTGTAAAAACCCACCAATCATTTAAATTTACTTTTCTTCTCAATGCAATACCTTCTTTCTTCATAGGATTATTATCGTTCTACCCCACCTTTATCTACTTTTTATTTTTCTCTTCCCACTCCTTATCATGCAGATACATAATCATACCCGGTCCCAGATTTTCAGTGGGACGTGCCAGAAAACCATGCTGTCTGTAGAATTCTTCTCTTCCCTTTGCACACATCAAATCAAACATCATCTCTGTGCCGGGCATTCGTATTTCTTCCACATACTCCTTTAATCGCTTCATAATCATGGATCCAACCCCCAGCCCCTGGGCTTGCGGAGGTGTAATCAGATCCTGAATATAGCAAATTACGGCTCCATCTCCTACGATTCTTCCCATTCCAATGGGCTGTCCTGCCAAATACGCCCCCACAGTCAGCAGACTGTTATCCAATGCCTTCTGTGCCTGCTCTCTTGTCAATGTTTTCCAACCTACCAGGCGTCTAAGTTTTAAATACTCATCTACCGTTATCACGTTATCTTTCAGCTGAAGTAATTCTTCTTTGTCCATTTATCAGTACCCTCTATATCCGTATTTCCTTTTTTCATCCTTATCTCACCGTATTGGTAAGTGTTCCAATTCCTTCTATCTTACAGGAAACCACATCGCCTGCCTTTAAAAATTTAGGAGGATTGAATCCCATCCCAGCTCCTGCCGGCGTTCCTGTTGCGATTACGGTACCCGCTTTTAATGTCATAGCCGATGACAGTTCACAGATCACATGATCGATTCCAAAAATCAACTTTTCCGTATTGCTGTCCTGTCTCAATTCCCCATTGACATAAGACTGAATAGAAAGTTTTGGTGGGAACGAAAATTCATCAGCAGTCACAATCCAAGGTCCCATAGGTGTGAAACCATCCATACTTTTTCCCAAATACCACTGTTTATGGCGTGTCTGAATCTCTCTGGCACTGACATCATTGACAATGGTATAGCCTAAAATATAGTCTTTTGCTTCCTCCTTTGTCACATTGCGACAATCTTTCCCAATAACTACAGCCAGTTCGCACTCATAATCCAAACTGTCCACAATGTCCGAATGACTCTCGATATATCCCCCGTCTTCTACTGCCTGATTTACCCGTTTGGAAAAATACACCGCATATGGACGTTCCCCTCCAAAAGCTTCCTTCTTATAGCGTGCCGATTCTTCCGCATGTTCCATATAATTAATTCCCAGACAAATCATATCCTGCTTTAATACCGGAATGGGGGCCAGAAGTTTCACCGCTGAAAATGGAATGGTTCCTACCGAATGGGATGCCTGCTCAGCTGTCGTTTTCCACCCGTTTTCCTCTATCATCTGATTCATTGACGAATACGGCAACGGCGTTACATTTCCGTCTTTTCCAATTACCCCCACATGATTTTTACCATTATATAAAAATGTAATCAGTTTCATTATACGTTCTCTCCATTTCTGTATTCTATATTTGTCATTTCAAATCCATAAAAAGATTATTTTTCCCACTTTTCCCAATTTTGTCTGACTTCTTTTATTTTAGCACAGTAGCACGGAAAAAACAATGTCGCAGCAAGAAAAAGGTACACGTTAACCATCGATTCCCGTATTTTAGGATTGAAGATCATTTTATTCTGTGATATGATAATACACATATAAAATTATAGGAATTATGAGGATCGAAAACTGATGAAAAGAAAATCTACCATTCGTAAAGTAATATGTGGCATAGCCCTTTTTAGTATGACAGCCATGAGTATGTTATCTCTGACAGCCTGCCGTGGTACATTGGCAACTGCCATGGAAGAAAAAGAAAAAAATAAAGTCGTAGTCAAAGAAGAGGTCGGCGATTTGGATCTGACTACTCTGTATGATGATACCAACGGATATCAATACCGCAACACCCAATGGCTTATTCCTGAAAATGAACTGGAAAAAGCTTGGAGTGCTGATATCGGTGACGGTCAGCCCTACACCATGCAGGGAGATATGATTTATACAGAAACCACCGGTGTGGCTGCCAGCATTAATGGGGTAGATCCCAGCGGCGCATCCCTTATTATGGATAGTTCGGGAAGATATTCTCAAATTATGCTGCAATTCGAAATAAATGAAAATCTAAACAGTGAAGATTTATCCTCTCTTTTTGAAACGACAAAAGAAACTCTCATTGAAAACTACGGCGAACCTACCGAAGTAATCGATGATCAGGATGTAAGTTATAATGACAAAAACAATGTCCGTACCGGAAAAGGACAAACATTGAAATGGGATTGTACCCTGGACAATGGTTATGTTACCTCCATGCAGCTTGTCACAATCACAATGAACGGTGCTCAGAATATCAGTACCATGTTGTTCGGCTTTAATTGTTACGATCCTGTAGCTGTTTCCAGTATGGCAGCAGAACAGGAATCTCTTTTAAATGAATAATAATCTGTTAGCAAATGGGAGTGTCGCAAAATCATCAAAATAAATGATTGAGCGGCACTTCCGCTCGTTACAGCAAAAAATCCGGCGTTCTGCTCTGGTTTCAGCGCAGATCGTCGGATTTTTGCCGTACTTTAATAAAGCCTCCTGACAGTCCGT
>JAPFDH010000018.1 GCA_026169045.1 Lachnospiraceae bacterium
CGAAGATGATTTATTTGCCGATGAGGCTGGTGTAGAAGGTTTTTACATCTTCTAACCGGTGTCATCTTATTCTTGTGCCCGACTTTGTGCGGGCTCTTTTCATTTATAGTTTCAATAAAAATCGAACTTTCCTATAAAGTGAAAAAAACCGCCAGTACACACTGACGGTTTTCCCTACTCCCCCTGCCGGGCTCGAACCAGCGACACTGCGGTTAACAGCCGCATGCTCTACCGACTGAGCTAAGGAGGATTACAAAACATATTATATGCAAATGAATCCTGTTTGTCAAGCTACTTTTTCTATTTTTGTTAAGAACTGTAAAAAATCGTTTTCTTTTCTTATGTTTATTTACAGAACTTCATTCTTTTTTTGTAAGAATTTACTGGTATAATAAGACAACAATGATAAAATAGAGAAAGGAATAGAAATGGAAGCCGTAAAAGCAAACGAAAAAAATTATTTTCTTATAATCAGTAAATATGTATCCATTGGCATAATTGTTTTTGGCATGTTATTTGCTCTTTGGGGTTATCATTTTGGTATTTTCAAAAATCAGGAGGCCTTCAGAAATTTTATTCATACAACCGGAATCTGGGCTCCTCTCATTTTTATATTTATTCAATTAATTCAGGTAATCATTCCAATCCTTCCCGGCTTTGTTACCTGTATTGTCGGTGCTATTGTTTTCGGACCTGTATTAGGATTTTTCTATAGTTACCTTGGCATGTGCATCGGTTCTATTCTTGCCTTTTTCATTGCAAGAAAATATGGTACCGCATGTGTCAAAAAAATGATCGGTGATAATACTTATGAAAAGTACATCGGTTGGCTGGAAAAAGGAGAAAAATTTACTATTTTATTTGCTCTGGCTATTTTTCTTCCGGCAGCTCCCGATGACATCCTATGCTTTATCGCAGGCTTAACAAAAATGAAGACACAAACATTCTTAGCTATTATCCTTCTCGGAAAACCGTTTGTAATCCTTCTTTACTCCTTAGCTGTAGCCGGTATCATTACCCTTCCATCTATCATTTAATTTTATATTTTTGTAACAGTTCAGCCATAGGGCTATAAAGGGAGAGAAAATTATGCAAGCATAATTTTTCGACCGGTCAGACCTATGAGCTGAGCGCCTGTAAATGAGTAAAACAGTGGCGACAGCCACAATAAGCACGCAGTGCGGTTTTACGAATGGCGCGGGCTGAACTGTTACACATTTTTTTTAATTTTTCAAAAAACGCTTGATTTTTTTCTGATCTTATGCTATTATTCATATCGTTGCCGATGTGGTAACCAATAAAAGCATATGTGTCCATAGCTCAGCTGGATAGAGCAACGGCCTTCTAAGCCGTGGGTCGGGGGTTCGAATCCCTTTGGGCACATTAAAAAGATCATGAATATCCCCGTTGCAGAATATATTTTTGCAGCGGGGTATTTTTTACGTCAAAAAACAAAAAATCATGAAAAAGCGCCGATCCATACGAATGAATCGACGCCATTTTTCATGAAATCACATATAACAAAGGATACCGTGTATCTTTCTATTTCTTATGCAATACTCTTCTTTGCTGCATCAACTAACTTTGCAAATCCTTCTGCATCGTTGATAGCCATATCAGCTAAGATCTTTCTGTTTAAGTCGATGTTTGCTTTCTTTAAACCAAACATAAATTTGCTGTAAGATAAACCATTCATTCTTGCAGCAGCATTGATACGAGCAATCCACAGCTGTCTGAACTGTCTCTTTCTCTGCTTTCTACCAGCATAAGAAGTTGTCAGTGCTCTCATAACAGACTGCTTTGCAATTCTGTACTGCTTGGATCTAGCGCCTCTATATCCTTTTGCTAACTTTAATACTCTATTGTGCTTCTTTTTCGCGTTTAAGCCGCCTTTTACTCTTGCCATTCCTGTCTTCCTCCTCTACTTTCTTATAAATATGGTAAAATCTTCTTCATATTCTTAACATTAGTAGCATCTGTAACGATGGACTTTCTAAGATTTCTCTTTCTCTTAGTTGTCTTAGAAGTTAAGATATGGCTCTTGTACGCTTTGCTTCTCTTTAACAGACCTGTACCTGTCTTTTTAAAACGCTTTGCTGCTGCGCGGCTTGTTTTTAACTTTGGCATTATATTTTCCTCCTGTTATTCCTATTTCTTCATATATACTAACAAGTCAGCACCCGTACTTTTTATGCCTTCCTGCCAGCTGTCCAATAACCTCAGCGCTTTTCTGCTAAAACGATGCTCATGCTTCTGCCCTCTAATTTGGCTGGTTTTTCCACCACAGCGACATCACTTAGGCTCTCAGCAAAATCATCCAAAATATGCTTGGAAGCTCCCATATGGGCCATTTCTCTTCCCCGGAAACGCAATGTGATTTTCACCTTATTGCCTTTTTCCAAGAACTTACGGGCATTATTCATCTTTGTATTCAAGTCGTTGGTATCAATATTTGGTGACAAACGAACTTCCTTTACTTCGACTGTCTTCTGCTTCTTCTTAGCTTCCTTTTCCTTGCGGGCCATTTCATAACGGTATTTACCGTAGTCAATTATTTTACACACCGGCGGCTTTGCTGTCGGAGCAATTTTCACCAGGTCCAGGTTTGCTTCTCTGGCAATTTTCATGGCATCCTTTGCGGACATAATCCCTAATTGCTCTCCATTTTCGCCAATCAGTCGGATTTCTCTGTCTCTTACCTGTTCGTTAATCATTAATTCGCTAATAGTCGTGCACCCCCATATAAATATTTATTGCGGTATTCACCGCACATGAACAAAAGCATAAACATGAAAAGGGCGGACAGTCTGAACCATCCACCCATTTAAGTACACAATGAACCAATCATTGAAATAATCTCAAATATGAACCTGTAGTCGCCATCTGCGCTCAGGTGAGAGTGGATCCTCTACTTTCCTGTCTGCTGTTTTCACAACAATATGTATATTATCACCGTTTCGCACTTATGTCAACTACTTTTTTTATTTTTCTTTTCCGTTTCGAAGTTCTTCCAATATTTCCATTTTTTCATCATCCAATGTAACAAATGACGCTTCTATTGCTTCATTCAGTTGCTTTTCATCACGGAACGAAATAATCGGTACGGTTGGAACCTTTTGTTTCATCAGATATCCCATAGAAACTGCCATGGGAGACAGACCTTCATCGGATAGTTTTTTCAAATATTGGCTCAAAGAATCATTGATCGCATTTCCATAAATTGAGGCGTTCGGTTCTGTAACCACTCTTCCGGAAAGCCTTTTTGCAAAATATCCTTTTGCCATAGAGGTATACGCCATAATATTCATTTTTGCTTCCTGTTGAAATTGAAGTGTTTTTTTATCCATGATTACCAGTGTGGAGTCCGATAATTTTTCTTTATTGATTGTCGCCAAACTCCACATAACCTGATTGCTTACAAACCCTTCAAACCCATTTTCTGCTGCCACACGTACTGCTTCCTTTATTCTGGGCAATTTCCAATTGGAACATCCGTAGTAGCGTATTTTTCCTTCCCGACGTGCATTCTCCAAAACGCCCAGCAGTTCCGATACCGGCAGACTTTCATTATCTCTATGCAGAAAATACAGATCAATAGTATCTGTTTTCAAGGATTGAAGGCTTTCCTCCAGATCCTTTTTTATTTCCACAGGGACTGCCCTTGACAAATGCATGGTTTCCAGCAGCGGATGCCCACCTTTGGTACTAATAAAAACATGTTCTCTGTTTCTTCTTTCTCGCATCCAGGCTCCGATTACTTTTTCACTTCTCGCCCGTTCACCTGCCACCCAGTCATTATAAACATGTGCCGTATCAATAAAATTGCCTCCGCGTTCCTGAAAGAAATCCATTTGCCGAAATGCTTCTTCTTTAGAAATAGATGCTCCAAATTCAGCTGTTCCTAAGCAAAAGCTCGATACCTCCAGTTCCGTTCCCAGCATCCTCTTTTTTCTTAACATCTCATCCATAATCGCTTCCTGCTGCTGCAAATGCATGTTTCAAAAGATCCATTCTTATCTACCGTCCTGCATTTTCCAACCGCTTTTCCCTTCTCTTTTTATATTCATTGATTTTGATTATACCACCCCCTCCTATATTCTGTCAAAATGATGCAGTCAAAGCATAGAAACTATTTTATTCTTTTAATCATTTTTTCTTTTTATTTTCAAGCCCATATAAATCAGCGCGATAACAACAATTACCCCAGCACTTGCCACAGCAGCGACCATCCAAATCAAACTTCCAGCAGAATCACCGGTAGATACAGATTCTTCTTCGCCATTGTCCTGTCCTTCACTGTTTTCATCGGAAACATCGGATACGGATGGATCCGTCGTCTCCCCTGAAATATCTGTAGACTCGTCCATCGATTCTGATGGATTGCTTTCCTGACTGCTACCGGGGTCACTGTTATCATTTTCCTGACTATCCTGCGTTATATCCGATTCTCCGCTTTCTTCCTCAGATTCTGTCGTATCCTCCGCACTGCTTTCATTCGGACTTGTCGTCTGCGTCTCACTGCTTTCTTCCTGACTTTCCTGTGTCTCATCCGGAGTACTTTCTTCTTCTGAAGAATCTGTTTCTCTTTCACCGCCAATTACCACCGACGAAGTATTATCCAATATAGGGGTTTGCATTTGATTCACTCTGTTCACTATTTCCAATCCATTTTCCTGTACCATGATTTCTGCTTTTACAGGATTCTGATTCTGATCTTTTACGGAAAGAGTACCCAATAACGCCTCTCCATTGGTTTGATCAAAAATCCCTGTTCTTCCCGTTATATAAATGGTCAAAATTCCCTTATCTTGTTGATAACGGTATTCTTTCATTAAACCGGGAAGGGAATCTGCAAATACAAATTCCCCGTATATTGTCTCCAATGATTCCTCTTTAGGATGGATTTGAAATTGCAGCTTCAGTGATGTAATTTCATCTCCAACTGTATTGGGTAAAATTAAAGAAACTCTGGCTTGTTCTCCTTCTTCCTCCATAATTACAGTATTCACATCAGCAGCCTGAGATATCACCATCGGAACAGCCAGACTAAACATAATTGACAGCAACAGACTGATTACTAGTTTTTTCATCCTATTCTCCTCTTACTCATGGTTGTTTCATGGTTACATTATTTTTCAACATAATATCCGGTAATTCAGCGGGCACATCCATCCAATTTGTATCACTTACCAGACGTTGTCCTTCATTGGTCATAGCATTATCCACACGATACAATTCTGCCCGTACCCGTTCTGGCACCTCCAATTCTGTGCCTTCTGCACCAGGCTCTATCCAGTATACCCACGTACCATCTGACGTTGTTCCAAGTTCTCCTTCATCCGGTACATCGGCCAAAATGATCTGTTGGGATTTTAGTGCTCCCGTCTCATCCATTCCACCTACAATATTCCCCTGTTCATCATAAAGAATCAAAACATTATAAGCTGGATTTCCCTTATACATCCCGGTAAATACCAAAGATCCTGCCGGTATTTTTCCACCTTCTTCGTCATATGCAAAATCTTCTTTTAAAATTCCGACGGATGGCGTTTCCCCATCAGCCATAAACTCCACATTATCTCCTGTCGGTCCCAAAACGTCCAATTCAGAAATGGCAATTTCCTTTCCTGCCTGATCCACGGCAATCAATCTTAAATACGACGCGTCATATGTACAAACCCATGGATCCAGATTTTCATTTTGGAAATAAACAGTTTGTGTTTCCATAGAAGGATCAAACTGTCCTCTCTTTACAGTTTTCCATTCCAGTCCGTCCTGGCTGATCTGCACTTCAAACTGTTCTATGTGTTTTCCTTCTTTTGCCGTATATTTGATTCCGGTAACACCCAAAGATTTTCCAAAATCAATATCAATCTGCGGATTTCCTTCTGCAGCTCCAATATATGTGGTATCCAGATTATTATCAAATGCTCTGGTAATACCTGATTTTGTCTGAGGTTCGCATGGATCCTCTGCCGTTCCGCCTGACGTCACATCCGAATCTGAAATCATATTGGTTACAATGTTCCAATTCTCTTTTTCGTAACTTCCATCATGAGAAACTTTCACAGAATTTACTTTTTTCGGTGCGGAACGATTTAAGGATTGATCAATAACCGTTACTTCATAGGATAATACTCTATTGTTGATACTTGTCACAGTATCTACATAGGTACTTTCTGTCGTAAACCCAACAACTTCCTTGATCTCCTGTCCCCCTGAAATCATGCTGCGGACAATCTCATATCCCAAAACAGCATTGGAATCCATTGCCTTATTACTCAAATGGATCGTCACCTGATTTGGTACTTGCGGGTTTTCTACAACTGCGGTCACATCATCCCCTACCATATCAGCACCAGCAATCCCTTCCACGCTTCCGTTTTCCATTTCATAAGCTCTGGCATCGTCATTACCATAATAAATTGCTCGATTCTCTGCCTCAAACTGGGCAGCATACGCCTTTGTCTCATCGTTTGGAACCATACCCCATCTCTGGAAAAATTCCAATAAATTCTTATTGGCTGCCGCACAAGCCAAACGCATTAGATTTTGATCTGCGTCCCCCGTCAATGCAAGAGCTACTCCGCCAGGAGCCGGTGCCACTTTGGGAGATCTGGCATATCGATCCACTCTGGCAAAGAACAAGTTATCAATGATTTCTCCATATGTATCATATGTTTTAAAATTATATCCTCTGTCATAAGCCAGGTGAAGCTGCCAATACATCGCCAGCTGTGTAAATACATTACTGGAACGTCCTATTGTATTGGATGTTACTTTTTCATATACATCAGAATAGCTAAAACGTACCGAATCATTGGTATCTCTTGCCTGGGATAGCTGAGCAAAATAGTTATTTGTAATCTCGGCAACTGCATAGGATCCCTGATTAATATTGTGGCCAATTTCATGGCCAATTCCCCATCCAAAATAAGAACCGCTGACATATTTTCCATTATCTGACTGAATCGGAACTCCCTGAACCAAACCAGGTATGGAATCCCAGGCCACTCCAATATGATTTCCGGAAGCATACATAAATGCACCGGCAAACATTCTCTGATAACGGATATTCAAATGTTGGGATGGTAAACGGTTATTTTCATTATTATTCACCGGAGTATCGGCAGCATCGCTCAGCCCCTTATGCTGATAAAACAATGTCATCATCTCATCCATTGCCTGGCAGGATTCATACAAACGTTGTGCCTTTTCTTCTGTACTGCCTTCTCCCAGCCCTGCCAATACCTGCTTTGCTGATACGGAATACATCATTTTTTCCATCATAATCTCTGTTGTACCCAAAATACATGTCCGTTCATCATACTCTCTGTGCAGGTGATTTTCAGTTCCATTAAAATGTTTCTCGTTATGCTGTTCTTCTAAAGAAGCAACATACCTTTCCAGTTTTTCCACATATTCCAGCGTAAGTCTCATTTTTTCCTGTTCATCGGCCACCTGATATAGATTCAGAACCGGAAATTCTGTTCCACCCTGTACACGTACAGAATAATCATCATTTTCCTGATTTCCCAGATATTGAATATACAGGGAACCACCGTGTTCCACATCCAGACTGCCAATCTGTGGAATCGTCACTTCATTTTTTCCAATATATAAATCTGTCACCGTCTGAACAAATTCACTGGACTCAGCATTAAACTGGGTAGCTACCAGCTGAAGGCTTGTCTTTGCTCCCATGGAAAGGGTGTTATGCCCTACAAACAGGGTTATTGTTTCCCCGGCATACGCAGTGATTCCCAAAGGTTGCCATGCATTGAGACCGGAAAAGCCCAAATGTCCGTCTTTTTTAACTGTGATTCCTGAATCAATCATCAGCACATTTCCCAAATTTGCATGAAGTATAGCTCTGGCATTATCCAGTTCCTTTTGTAAAGCTTCCTTTTCCGGGTTATATTCCCCACTGCTTTCTTCCGGTGTATTCAGACGTTGTTCCAAATCCTGAATGGTTTCCTCTGTTACATCGGATCGCAACACAGTGTGCATACTATCTTCGTACAATCCCATGATTTCTCCTTCAATTGGATCGTATTCAAAGAACCGTATTTCTGCAATATTAATGTTATATACACCACTGCCTCTTGTCACACATAAACGAATTTTATTGGTATGTATTTTTTCCGGAAGTTTTACTGCATAATAATGTCTTCCATTTTCACCGCGTTTTTCCACGATAGACGCATTATATATCCGGTTTTCCTGGTTATTTTCATCCCAATATCCAATCACAGCCCTGCTATACCAGCTATTTTCATTCATTCCTGCAAATGTGATGTAATTCATTTCATAAAAATCATCCAGTTCCACAACCACACCTTTTGTGGGACTAGGATAGGCAGCACCGTCATCCCAGTCATATAACTGATAATAGGAGCCATAATTGTCATCCACAAGTCCCAGTGCACTTCCCTTTTCCACATCCAAAGGACTCTCTTCCATCGTACCGCGATAGTGTACTGCACTCTTAATATGCTGTGTCAATCCCCCCTCTTCTGAAGGTTGATTAATCAGCCGATAATTTGGCATCTGTGCCGGTTCCACATTGACTGTAGACGCCTTTGACAGAATGGATGGATCACTCTCTCCCAGTTTATTTACACCTGTCACATATACTTCATAGGTTGTATTATCTTCCAGACCGGAAACGCTGTGCTGATTCGATGTCAACCCTTCCTGTTTTGTAAATTCTTCTGTACCGGCTTTTCTATAATAGAAGTTGTATGAGTCCGTATCCTTCATTTTTTTCCAGGTAGCCTGAATACTGCGATAAGATCCGGTTACTTTCAGATCATCCGGTGGAGACGGCCGTTCACTCACTTCCGGAATCACTTCCACTATATCACTATATGGACTCTTCCATTCACCATTCATCGAACGAACGCGTAGCTGATATTTCTGTCCGTTAATCAATTCCTCCTGTCGGAACCGATCCACAGTCAGACGCGTTCCTGTCACTTTTCTATTCTCTGTCACGCCATTGCTGCTAATTTCCACTTCATATCCGGTAATATTGGTACATGCATTCCAGCTCACAGAAAATTCTTTATCTCCGGCCAAAACAGAAAGTCCTTCCGGTATACTCATTTCCGGTTCGGGAATGCGGTTTTCCATATCATTCAAGAATTCCACTTTTGATATCTCTGCCAGCTTATTGGATGGAGTTCCTGTAATACATATGGTTACTTTTTTCACCGCAACCTGTCCTGCAAAATCTACCACCAAAGTACCATCGGATTCTACCGTTACCGATGGACCATTGATTGATCGACTTTGTTTAGAAATGGGAATCTGAATCGGAATATCCGAACCTTCATAATATACTTCTACATATCCCGTTTCGATTCTGTTTTCAGAATCCGTTGGTGTTTTTATGGTCATTCCTCCCATTACAACCGATTCCTGCTCACTGTCAAAATTAAAGTTCACCGTGACCGGATGTTCCTGTGAAATCGGTACATCCTCCATTGGCCGTAAAGCAATGGTTCCATTATCCTGAAACATTTCTTCCAACGATCCCGATACAATCTGGGTGGATATATCCACATCCGGATGGGATAAAGCTGGCAGAATCTTTTTCGTCAAAGTAGCTGTGACATCCAATCCTTCCAACTGTGGATCAGTTATCCTATAACTTCCCGAAAAATATTGTAAATCCACCAAATCAAGGATTCCATCGCCATTGAAATCGCAGGACCAATCTCCCACCTGACCATCAATTGCATCAATAATTTTATTTCCGTCCGCCGCATCAATACTTCCATCTCCGGTCGCATCCCCAATTAACAATACCCCCGGATGACTGCTTTTTGGTGTATAGGAAAACGGTTCCTGGATTCCGGTATATACCTGCATGGAATAATCATAGTTTCCCTCCGGTATCACCTGTGTATATGTTCCAAATCCCTGCGCTTTTATTTCAAGTGTATGCGCTTCTCCATTCAGATTTTCAAATATAACCGATGTTTCCGACAACAGCTCTCCACCCGTCGCAGGTAAAATAACCGTCTGTTCATCCTTACCATCCAAAGATAGTGTAAATGATACGTCCTTCCTGTGTTCGAGTGCCGGATAGATCACAACCGACAAGCTTCCGGTCTGTGGTAAATCCACTGCCAATTCTTCTGCCTCTTCCATACTTTCTTCAGCTTCTGTCTTTTTCACATGTTCCTGAGACAACTGTTCCGTCTCTTCTTGTTTTTCTTCCTGTGTCATCTCCTCAGTGGTCACTTCTTGGGATGTTTCTGTCACAGTTTCCGATGCTTCTTCCTCAGCAAAAGTGGTGTCATCTTCCACACCATTGTCCTGTGCCGATTCCTCCTGTACAGGCACACCGCCAGATTCCACATACTCATTTCCTGCTGCCAACGCTGGCATTGCATTTGACCACAACATGCTCCCTGTCAGCAAGTATGCAACAAATTTTTTCATACATTTTCGTCCTTTCTAGAGCGAATATTATTATTTTGCCAGAAACACGCTTTGCAATTTTCTCACGTTTGAAGACTGTCGCTTTGTGCGTATGTAGGCATCCTCGCACGGCTCGTTGTCTACGCGCAAAAAATACAGACGCGCCTTCCGGCACGTCTGTATTATAACATCGACTTTTTATTCTTTTTAGTATTAAGTTATTGGTAAATATGGAAGAGATTGGATGTTAAATTTCATACCAGATAATTTCATTCGCATCCAGATCCAACTCAAAACTGCTGCCATCTCCCCGGTAAACCGTGGTATGCTGCGGTTCATATGTATTATTTACAACACAATATTTTCCATTCTTTACATAAGCATGAACTTCCACATTGTAATTGGAAGAAAACCACTTATGAAGCTCCCCTTCTCCATGACAACTCCAAAGAATACTTCTATAGAGAATACGGCTATTTTCAAAGGAATACGGAAGGCCGCTGATATAAACTGCACGTCCCTCTCCAAATGTATTGACAGCCATCTGTACTTCTTTTTCTCTCTGTACTAAGATTTCTGTCCCTTCATAGGCATACATATTCTTCTTTCCTTCACCAAAATCCACATCTTTTGTGCAATCCTGCAGAATAAAATGGTTTTCATGGTTATCCCAGTTATACTTATCATAGTTCAATGTGAATCCGGTTTCTTTTTCCACACCAAATACATTTCCCAACTGAATATAACGCCCTTCAAATTGATGTCCGGTAGGTTCACCTACTCCGATCATACCGCCTCCACGATATACAAACGCTTTGACAGCACAGGAGATAACCGGATCTTCCCATTCTGCCCCACCGGTATGAGCTGTATCACCGTCCCCCACATTAATCAGCACATCCACATCGTTCAAAAGTTCCGGATTTTGACGAATATCATCAAAGCTGATAAATTTCACATCAAACGGCGCACCGCTGAGTGCCTCAATGATTCCGGCATAACTGTAATTTTGTTTCTGATATAATGCGTGATGAACCATATGCGGTCCCCAGGCACGCATTTTTCCCCAACTGTTTAATACAGCCACTTTCTTAAAACAAAACGGTGTGGTTCCCTTTGCATTTTCGTACAAGGTACGGAATTCATCGCATACGCTTTCCACATAAAAAACAAACTCCGGAAATTGACATGCCAATTTCAAATAACCGCCGTATCCGATACGGTCAATTGGTTTTCTGAGAATCGCTCTTCTGGCTGTCACCCAGTTTACTTTTGCCTCTTTTACCGGATCGCCTCCTTCATGGAACGTATCCGGGAAAAAGTAAGGAAGAAAACGTCCTTCTGTATATTTTACCCCTTCAATATCACTGATCAGACGAAGTGTAGAACCATTTCCGACACTTCCCACTACGGCATCCAATCCAATGGATTTGAATTCATCCATAAATGGCTCCATTCCGATCCAATGATCTCCCAAAAACATCATGGCTTCCTTTCCCTCTTCGTGGGTAATATCCACCATTTCTTTTGCTAATTTTGCCACTTCCCGGCGCTGGAATGCCTGAAAATCCTTAAATTCTTTTGACGGCACACGATACTGATTATTAAAATATCCCTGATCGATAATATATTCCGGACGGAATTTATATCCCACTTCTTTTTCGAATTGTTCCAATATATATGGACTTACACTGGCAGAATAACCGTACCAATCCACATATTTTTCTCTGGCTAATTCATCAAACACCAACGTAAACTGATGGAAGAATGTCGTATAGCGGATTACGTTTACATGCGGATTTGCCTTGCAGAATTTACGCAGACGTTCCATACTGAATTTATGTGTCTTTGGCTGCCGAACATCAAATGTAATCTGATGTTCCACATCTTTCCAATCATTGACCACCGCATTATACATATGTACCGGATCCCACATAATATATGCCAAAAAACTAACCGTATAATCATGGAACGGCTGTGCCGGGTGAATGATTACATTTCCGGTTTTATCATCATAATTCCAATCATCCGTACTTACCACTTCACCGGTTGTTCGGTCTATAACTTCCCACCAGCGCTTAATATCATCTCTGCTATTTACCTTTAGCATCTCCGGATAAATTCCTGTCATCAGATGAATGGATAACGTATCCGCATCTGCTGTATAAAATTTAGTCATAATATAACATTGCTGGATCTCATCCGGATTTGCCTTTGCCCACTCATTATCTTTTCTTGTTGTATAATAAGTAGCGTATACCTTAGCATCCACTTTTTTTAATTCTTCCGGATAATCGGTTCCGTCGCAGTCACGAATGGCATCAGCTCCCCACCTATTAATCAATTCCAGTGTTTCTGGTACCACATCCACATCGGTTGGTATCGTAACTCTTCCTTTTGTTTCACCCATTTTTCTTCTCCTTTTTCCCAATACGTCTTGTTATCTTTCTGCCTATCTCAAAATAGCTTCTCTAATTCTATTTACCAAAACATCATATTCTTCCTGACTGCAGTATTTGCGTTCCGGATTCATCGCAAACACATTTCCCCATTCATATTCATCGGCGTACTTCGGAACTAAATGAAAATGTAAATGATGTCCCGTATCACCATATGCCCCATAATTGATCTTTTGTGGCTGGAACACTTCCTGAAGTGCTTTGGATACCCGAGCAACATCTGTAAAATAATCACATCTTTCCTCATCAGTCAACTCAGTCATGTCCCCCACATGCTTTTTATGAGCTACGATCACACGTCCTTTATGGCTCTGCTCTTTAAATAAATATACTTTTGATGTCTCCAATTCGCAGATCTTTATTCCAAATTTTGCCACCAATGCACCTTCCATACAATAAGCACAGTTTGTATCCTTCATATTTCCCTACTTCCTTTCTTTTCCCTATAAAATTTTTTCCCCATCAAACAGAAAAATTCCATATCCCGTCCGCACAGTTCCTCCCTGTTTCAAATGCTCTGCATAGGCTCGCTGAACAGAGGTTTTCCTGGGCAGTTCATCAATACTTTTATTATAATCTTTTCCGAAAACTCTCCATTTATCATGAAATTCTTCATCCACACGACTATTTATAATATCAAAATTATGTTTAAAGCGTGTGATATTGCATGGAGGTAAAAACGTATCTGACTCCGGATCCAAAAGCCAGGAATCACATACAAAAACTGTCGGTTTTCCTTGTTCAAAAAGAGGTGAAAAAAATTCATGAGCGATTTTATACGATTCGAAACATTTTTCCTGCGTTAATGACTCTCCCGATGGAATATGAATATTAATCACCATATCCCCGCGGTTCACCACATATCCGTTCTTTTTATAAAAATCTCCTTCAAA
Organism: Lachnospiraceae bacterium; assembly: GCA_026169045.1. GTDB lineage: Bacteria > Bacillota > Clostridia > Lachnospirales > Lachnospiraceae > Fimimorpha. The sequence goes on from JAPFDH010000018.1 coordinate 13,784, forward strand.
TGTCCGCGGTTCATACTGAAGTCTTCCCAAAGCAATTCGATCTACAAAAAAGCCACTATGCCAATGACCGGCTCTCGTCCCGGATACACCATATACTTCCAGACACTCCATTAATTTTATTTTTAAATCTTTCATGGACTCCCAAAACCAGCGTTCTTCCACTCCATTTTCCTGGTATCGCTGCTTCAGGAATTCCGATTCTTCCAGATAAAACAATAAGTGAATGGTATATGGATGAATCTTCATCTCATCAGCCAAGCCCTCCATCCTCTTTAAAAGCGGTACAATTGCAATGGAAGGACACTTGCGGAATATTTCCTTTACTGTCTCAAACTCTTTCTTCCAAGCAGCACTCTCATCAATCTTTTGTTTTGTTTTACGAAATACATCTCTGGAAGCTTCCGGAAACTTCAACTGTTCCATTATTTCTTCTAAATATTGTTTCATACCGTTTCTGTCTTCACTCCCTGTTTTCATATTTTTATCGGATATCATATACACTGCGTACTTTTAATCCACGCGGAATGCCTTCCAGTACCTTCACCCGTTTTTGACCACCATTCATGTCAAAATAATTATCGGACAGAATCATATCTTCCGTCTCATTCAAAATTTCTATACTTTTCGCATATGCGTCTGCAGTCACCACAATTTCATCCCCATCTAACTGACAGGTCAAATGTGGATCTTCATAGCAAAAATACTTAGGCAAAGTAAAGATCACTGTTCCCTCACTCAGCTGAATGTCATTTTTCCACAGCTCATAACTAACGTATTCTTCCCGTTCACGAATATCCGGCAGTTCTACCTCATCCATCCATACGGCTGATAGTGGCGGAATTACGATTTCTTTTTCTTCCGCACGTAAAATCGTTCCTTTTGCATTTCTCACATACCATTTTACAGAAACGATTTCCTCCTGCATTGTCTCATTGGATACATTAAACTGAACACTCTTATATAATGGTTTGGGCTGCGCATTTACATTGGTATCCTGTGTCAGCATTCCTTCTTCCTTGCAGGAGAGAAGCAGAGGAGCGAAAAATCGTTTTGCATAATAATGCAATGCTTTCCAACGGCCGAAATAATCAATTGATGCCCATGAAGCCACAGGCCAGCAATCATTCAACTGCCAATAGATGGCACCCATACAGCATCCCCGATTTCTTCTAAAATGCTCTACCCCATAACGGATTGCTTCGGCCTGCAGCAACTGGGAAGCATATAAAAGGACAGGGAAACTGGTCGGATACAGAAACGTCTGCGCCATATAATTCATGATCTTTCCGTTTCCGGAATTGTTTCTCTGATGTTTCTCCATTACATAGGAAAAAATATTACGGTCTTCCGGAAGTGTAAAGGATTCCACTGTCTTTAACGCCGGAAACGACTGAAAACCAAATTCACTGGCATACCGGAATAAAAACTTTCTGTATTCTGTGAAAGGTTTATTGCCATGCCATACATCCCAATAATGTACATCTCCTCGGTTTGGTGCATTAGGTTCGTCAAAACCACCACCGCAGGAAGGGCTGGCAGGCCAGTAAAAGGTTTGTGGATCCCACTGTTTCAAAGCTTTTGGAATAATATATTCATACATTTTGATATAATCAGACATCTGTTTCGGTGTATTTCCCCATTCTCCTCCGGCAACAAACATCTCCATTTCATTATTACCACACCAAAGTCCCAGACAAGCATGATGGCGGATTCTCTTAATATTATCCTCAAATTCATGCCATATATTATCTTCAAATTCATCCGTCAATTCATAAACTGCACAGGCGAACATGAAATCCTGCCATACAACCAATCCCATCTCATCGCAGATATCATAAAAATAATCATCCGGATAATAACCTCCGCCCCATACACGGATGCAATTAAAATGAGCATCTTTACACTGTTGTAACAGCTTTCTCGTCCGATCGGCATGGATTCTTCCCATAATATTATCTTCCGGTATATAATCGGCTCCCATGGCAAAAATCGGTACACCATTGACTTCATGAGCAAAACTTTCTCCCCATTGATCCTTTTGACGTCTTACTGTCATCGTACGAAGCCCTATTCTTTTTGATACAAAATCCAGTTCTTCCTCTCCATCCATCAGATGAACGGTTACCTGATAAAGAGCCTGTGAACCATATCCGTTTGGCCACCATAATTGCGGATTTTCAATGACTACGGAATCCGGACTTTTTGTCCAAATATGTTTTTTTCCATCCGGATCTTCCACTTCTACTGTATAAAACAATCCTTCTAATCCTTGTCCGCAGTCCTCAGCTTCCACATTGATTTCCAATTCCACCTGATCCTTCGTATGATGCTGCAAAATCATCACATTATCAATTCGCGCGGTAGTAATTCCCAATAACGTTACATCACGAAACAGTCCTGCATCCGGTACTCTGGGGCCCCAATCCCATCCAAACATGCAGTGTGCTTTTCTGATATGCGGAAATCCATCCATGGCATCCGGTGTGCCCGCTACTTCTATGTTCTTATATGCTTCTTCAATAAAATTTACTGATGATGCAATCTTTACAACCAACTCATTCTTGCTGCTGCAAAGCCTATCCGTTACATCAAATTCATAAATCCGATGCATATTTTCGGCCGTTCCAATCTCTTCTCCATTTAACCATACAGATGCCAACGTATCAATTCCGTCAAAACGAAGAATTAGTTTGTCTGCCTCCAGCATATCATTCTCCACATCAAACACAGTGGAGTATTCAAAATCCTGTTTCATCCATTCCAGAGCTTCCATTTCATTGTCTCTCCAAAATGGATCTTCCATTTTTCCACTATCCAATAGTGCCTGGTAAACACTACCTGGTACCTTTACAGGAATTGCTTCTGACAACCTTTCTGATTTCAGCATCCATCCACTATGAATCTTTTTTGTAATCATAATTCCCTTCTCCTTTTCCCAATTTCATAGTATGTGCATATCCAAAGAATACCATGTTTATTATCTGTTTTCAATAGATTATTGCTTTTGTACGGATATAATTTGTATAGTTTGTTTACCTCTTTTTTAAATCCATTTCATTTCAGCTACTATTTTACCATATTTGTAAATAAAATGTTGGTTTCTTATACTTTTATCCTATTTCTCTATTTTTTTATCCGATTATACTAAAACATAGAAAACCATCCTTGTGAGTCAAACCGATCCCTTGATATTGACGCACAGAAATGAACTGTTCCGGTATCATATTCATCTGATCACCTGTTTAAAAGAAAACAGCCAGCTCTACGGCTGACTGCTTTTCTTTTCATCGTTCTACTACCAGGATACGGCTTTCTCTTTTTTTCAAATGAACCGGCAATTCCTTTTGCCTTGACTGTAAGGACTCCATACTTCCGTCCCATGCATCCCAAATCTCTTTCACAGCACCATTTGCAAGATGCAGCGTGACATCCAGATCCTCTTCTCCTTCATTCACCAATATCATAAGATTCACACCATTTTTATAAAGATAGGTGCAGCGAAGTTCTTTGGAAGATGGAGAAAAATGATAATCCAAACTTAAAAGTGATTCAACCTTTTTTCCTTCCATATCAGCTTCCCAGACCAGAACATGTCCACCCTCTTTTTCAAATTCATCCAGGATTTTCTTAGACTGCTCCGCTACGATTCCATCTGTGATAATCAATGAATAGTTCTGCTTTTCAATTACAAGAGTTCCCTCCTGTATTTTACATTCCGGCAATAATTCTTCTTCCAGATAATTAAATTCAATTTGATGTTCATATAAAGGTTTTGCTATTTCCCAGGATAACTCATCTCTGCGGCACAAAATGGCTACTTTTGCCTGATTGACAGAATCGGTTAACAGACTGCACATACGTTTGATATAATCTGTTACCTGATGATACTCTTCCCAAAATCCGCAATGCATTCCCACTTCCGGGGGTCTTTCTTCTTTTCTTCTGTCTCTTAAAGAATAATAAAATGCATGAGGATAAATCATATTTACTCCCCTTACAAACAGCCAGTCCAAATACCATTTCATATCATCTTTTGTAAAACGATAGGGATCATCCACGGCGCCACAGCATCCGAAGCATTCATTACCATTTCGACGTTTTCCTCTATGTCTGGCTGAATCAGAACTGCATTTTCCCATAGTACTATGTTCTCCGCAAATAGCCTTTCCGTCTTCCGGAGCAACAAACCGCCATACAATATCTTGGCAGGGAATTCCAAAATATTGGAGATAACCAATATCTGTACTTTTTTCCGGATGTCCGGTCAGAGCAATCCCATGTTTTTCACACCAATCGGAAATTTGTTTATAATATGCAAGAGACATTCTCTCATGTACCGCTTTTTCATATTGCTCTTTTACACGAATTCTTTCTTTTTGAACCTCTGCATCTGACATAGAAGCATCCTGTTCAAAAAATAACCAATATAAATCGTCTTCCCGTCCACCCTGCTTTTTAAAATCATCCAAAAAATCTTTTGTCCAGGGAATCATTCCTTTCTTCGCACATCTGCCAAGAATATTTGGTTCATCTGTAAACATTCCTATAATCGTAGAACCAAAATATTTACCTAAGTGCTGATAATACACATCATGTGTCAATCGAATAAAACAAGCCACTGCATCCGGATTCATTAAATCAGCACTGGCCGGTGCATTCCTTTCCCCGTCATCTTCTCCATAATGAACCCCTCGAATTGTTCCGTTGGAAAATCCTTCATAATAATAATATTTTTTTCCACCATGGACGGATTCGGCAATCAAAGTCTCTCCCAAATGTTCTTCTTTGTTTTCTCTAACAAAAAGTCCTCTGGAGGCATAATCTGCATCTTCTTTCACTACCTTTCCATGGCAGGAACCAGACGGATACATGGCTTCATCATATAGAACCACCTTCATATTAAGCTCAGAAGCTCTTTTCACTGCATAATTCACATAATGAAAAAACTCTTCCGTCAAATATCCGATGGATTCCGGCAATCCCAGGCGTGGATGAATCACAAATCCATCAATTCCTTTATTTTTAAATTCCAACATCTGACGTTCCAACTCATTCTCCGACAAATCGTCATTCCAAAACCAAAACGGAAATGGGGAAAATTCTTCTGACGGATGGAGAAATTCCATTTTTAAATCATCTAGCATAATTCTACCTCGCCTTTCCTAATTATTTCATGAATTCACGATCCATTCTATTTAATCCCAGTGCCTTTCATTTTACTGAATTCCTCTTCATTTGTCAATAAAACAGCCCTTTTCATCTCAATTGTCAAGAAAAGAAACAAAAAAACTTTATGTGGAGAAATTATTCTCCACATAAAGTTTTTGTTGATCCTTATATTATAAAGAACTACTTATAATATCTGGATTTTTTATTTTTCTGCATCACGTTTTTTTCTACTGTAAACGATTACACTTCCACCGGCCAAAACAGCCACACACATCGTTCCCAATAAAACCGTAATTGGTGTCATTGAATCACCCGTATTAGTAGAATTACCGTCTCCGTTTCCGGCTTGGCTAGAACTTTCTGTCTCAGATGAATCACTGGAATCACTTGGATCAGTCGGATCTTCTGGATAAATAACATTCTCACCTTCCAGCTTATTCTCTGCCACAAAATACTTGAAGCAATGAGAAATTGGAATCGTTATGTATTGCATCAATTCCTCACCTTCTGCTGACGGTTCCATTGTGAATGTCGCATTACCTGTATATTCCAGCACCTCATCTTCTTCATTGTAATAATAAACATATCCACTCTGCAGTCCTGCATAATTACTGGTTTTCAGTCTTGTTCCTTCTGGCAATATTCCACTATGCTTAAATTCAATAACCATTCCTTTTTCCGTTGACGGTATCCAAGCTATGCTGGAATCTGCTGTTGTAAACGATACCAATAAGTTAACTTCTGTCACCGTTTGAATTTGTGCCCCGTCAAATAACCAATAGAAACTCGGTTGCGATTCTGTTCCTAAAATCTTAACTGTCAATGTTTTTTTACTGTCTTTGATCTTCTGAACAGTTGGTTCTGGTATAATATAATCTTTTGTCGTAGAATTTTGTTCACATGTAATATGTACATCAGAAACAGATGAATCGTCCAGCTTTTCCTCTACATACTCTACAGGGAATTCATTAAAAATAGTATCATCATCCACATTACCCGGATCAGTTGGATCGGTTGGATCGGTTGGGTCCGTCGGATCGGTCGGATCCGTTGGGTTCGTCGGATCGGTCGGATCGGTCGGATCGGTTGGATCGGTTGGGTCGGTTGGATCGGTCGGATCCGTTGGATCGGTCGGATCCGTTGGATCTGTTGGATCGGTCGGATCGGTCGGATCCGTTGGATCGGTCGGATCGGTTGGATCCGTTGGATCGGTCGGATCCGTTGGATTGGTCGGATCGGTTGGATCGGTTGGATCCGTTGGGTCCGTTGGATCCGTTGGGTCGGTTGGATCTTCACCATCAACAACCTCACGTATAATAATCGCATCTAAGCGGGACACATTTTTAGCATCAAACTCAATTGTCAGCTGACCATCCGCAACTTCCACTGTTATACCACCGATTACATATGTATTTGCATTATTTCCAACAGAAACTCCATTTCCTTCTACCGTTGCTTTGACCGTGCTCTTATAATTAGAACCACTTACAAATTCAACTTGATAAGTTCCATTTTCTACATCTACAACAAATGTCTGTCCTGATGGAATTGCAAAATCCGTATACACTGCATCAGGTAAAATTCCAGCCTGTTCAAAGCCTTCACTTCTTCCTTCGATAACAGCATCTGGATTTGTGAAACCATATCCTCTTTCTTCTGTATAATCAATGTTCAAATCTTTTACTGTTGTTTTTCCGCCTTTTGCGTTAACTGTTACACCAGTCCATCCATCAGCCACATTCTTTCCACTGATACCGAAGTCAAAACGCTGTACCATCGGATATACAATTGTAATATGTGCTGTTACCGAACAATCTTCTCCAGCAGTTCCGGTAATATCAATGGTTGTTCCAGGAGTCGATGTATCAATTCCTTCTGCATTCCAGACAACGTCTGCATTCTGTGTACTTCCGTCCGCATATTTTGCAGAAATAGTTGTTGGGAGTAATTCAGCCGGATTTTCTTCATTTACTTCAATTTCCAAATAAATATCATCGGCTGACACAACATAATTATCTCTGACTTTTACTGTTATACTTACCGTTTGATCCGTTCCTTCTACAGTACCTTCAAGAACATAATCACCTACCGTATTAATATCCAATTTTTCTGTATTCCAGGTAACCTGTTTCTCTTCTGTTGTTGTATTCGTATATTCTACGGTAACAGTCTCAGGTAAAGTAACCTGTTGTCCCACAATTACAGAAATATCTTCTGGATTTTTGATAGCATTAATTTCATTTTCTACAACCTGCAATGTAACTTCAATTGGATTGTTGGAATATCCACTTACAGTAGCGTAAACCTTATATGTTCCAGGTATGTTAATATCTACCTCGGATACATCCCATGTAACAGATGCCTGCTGCTCATTTCCCTCTGCATCTAAAACAGTAACTGTCTCAGGAAGCAAATCAGCAACACTGCCGCCTTCTGGTATAGGAGTTCCTTCCACCAAATCACTTAATACAATATCCGGAACGGTTTCTACTGCAATCGATGTCGTAACCGTAATCGGTCTAGACATATGAGAGGTCTTTCCATCCACTACAGCTGCAATCTTATAAGAATACGTTGTGTTTTGTTCTACATTCTGATCCTTATAACTGTATGCTTCCTGCGTTTCTCCACCGCCTGGTGTTTCCTCTGCCGGAACCTGAATACTCATGTTATCCAAACTTACAACACCATAATTGCGTCCTGCACATGCATACATATATTCCAGAGATGTACATTCATGTACAAACGGAAGTGTACCTGTATATACCACTTCTCCGGAACTCATTCTGGTCAGTGTCACATCTACTGTCTGTTCCGTAAAGTTAAGAACTGCGTCCAGATGGAGCCAGCCCGTCGTATCTCTCTTCAAGCTGCTTCCACTTTCCTTTGTTCCTTCCAAATTCGCACTGCTGGTAATGTCCACTCCATTAATGGTAATGGAATCATAATATCCATTTGTACCGCCAGTCTTTGCATCAATAGTAAGAATTTGAAGTGTTCCTGCATCCAGCCAGTTTCTGGATTCCTTTTCTCCAAGAAGTGCAAAAACAGTAGACTGAGCGTTCTGACCCGGATCCAAACGTAAGTCAGTGCTTACTGTAACTCCGTCTTTTCCGGTTCCGATTTGTGGGCTGTTTGCTGCTCTGGATCCGCCGGTTGCTCCAAGCACTTTATAAATCTGTCCGCTATGAGCATTCTCTTCTGCTGTATCCGATTCTACTTTGTCATTGCCTGCAGAAACTGCCTCGAAATCGCTTCCCGCTTCAAAATCATTGGAATATAAAAGTTCTGCCTCTTCTTCATTTCCTCCGACAGTTCCCTTTTCCAATTCATCTACACTTACTTCATCAATCAGCTCGTAGCTTCCATCTCCCACAGCACGATAAATCTGATAAGCTGTGATATCATGTCCATACAAATCTCCGTCATTAGCCGGAGTAAACAAGATCTCTGCTTCTCCACTGCCAATTACGCCTTCCTTCAGACCAGCTGTAACAAGGCCTTGGGAAAGAAGATAAGTTGTATGTGCTGGCTGGTTATATCCTACATTCTGCCATGCTACCGCTTCTCTATAAGCCTGATCCTCAAGCAAGCAAGGAACAACATAATCGGTTTGAATATTGGTACTATAAATTCTGACGTTATTGGCATTTCCGGAACATCTTGCAATAATTTCTTCACGCCAATCACCAAGAATATCCGCCATCAATCCCATATTACCCTTTGTACCGTTATTGGACAAAATTTCTGTGGAATATAACAGAGATTCCTGTTCTTCTGTCTCATAATTCCATTTAGAAATCACACTTCCAATCGGCACATAAGATGGCTCATCAAACTTGTGATCCTGAATCTCACTCAGTAAATCTCCATCCCAGAAAATCGTAGCATTGGATGCTGGTGTAGTATTGGATAATTTAATTAAGTTATCCAGTGTAGACCAGCTGGAATATACTTCTCCGTCTGTAGAATCCCAGGACGGCTCGTCATTGCCTTCATAGGTCGGGCTGGCAATGGACCACCATTCTGCGCCTTCTGCTGTAGGATCAATATCACCTGCAACGCCACGGCCGGTATCCTTACCTGTATAATATCCCATCAGGATCGTTCCGGTCTCAGCATCACGAACTTCTACCTGATAAGTAGCATCGGAATGTTCGTGTACACTCATGATTTCCAAACCATCATTCCAGGATACCCAATCGGAAACATGCATAGCATCTCCATGTCCCAGTCCTGTAGAATACTTCACAGTACCGTCATGATCGATTACCAAAGCTCCATAGATAATTTCATCACGTCCGTCTTGGTCTATATCGCTAACAGACAAACCATGATTACCCTGTGCTTCATACTGCGTTCCAGCTTCATTACTGTCAAATGCCCAGTATTCAGCCAACGCATCACCTACACCATCTCCATTGCTATCTTTCAGATAATATGCTGTCAGACATGTTCTTGTATAATATCCTCTGGCAAATACCGCAAATGGAGTTTCTCCGTCCAGATAAGCAGTTGCTGACAGGAAACGGTCTACACGGTTTCCATATCCGTCTCCCCATGCACTAACGGATCCTCTTTCCGGTGTATAATCTACAGTATCGATAATAGAACCATCATTTCCATTAAACATGGTAAAATATTCCGGTCCGTCTAAAACAAATCCATCATTATTTCTATAATCATTTTCTGCACTGATTGTGTTGATCGGAAGTTCCGCACTACTGCATACTCCCACATGATCAATTTCTGTCAGACCGGCAGCTGTACCATCTGTGCTTCGATAAACCGTTGTTCCATCTGCTGTCTTCACAGCGACTTCTGCCATACCGTCACCATCATAATCCCACACCTGGAACTGGGTATAATGGGCACCGGAACGGATATTCACTCCCATATCGATTCTCCACATTAAACGTGCTGCGCCTGTAGAAAAATCAATATCATATCCATCCAAATATGTTTTTCCGGTATATCCATATCCAGAATTATCTTTTGCATTGCTTGGATACCATTTTACAATCAACTCTAAAACGCCATCCCCATCCAAATCTGCCACAGACATGTCATTGGCAGAATAGCTACATGTACTGCCATCCGGCATTGTATCATCAGCTGGTGCAAACAAATTCAATTCCAGATACTGATTGGTCCATGCTGTTGTCGTTGTAACATCACCGCTGCTGGCTGTGATTGTATATACATCACCGCCCTTTCCTCCTTCATCCAACAGATTTGTAGAGGAAATATTCTGAGCGATCACCTGACCATTTCTGGCTACGGTAAATGTTGTCTTTAAATTATTATCGCCGTCAAAATCTCTTTCGTAACTTCTCCAGCTTACGTATACACCACTGGTATATTCATTTCCGTTTTCATCCGTTGCTGTCACTCTTTCCTCAGCGCCTGGATCACCTGCTAAATCCATAGCTACAGCAGCTCTGTCTGCATAGCTTTCTTTGCCTCCCTGAACGAATGTTCCGGATACCGGAGTCTGGCAGGCTTCGGACAATTCTCCAAGACCGGTCTTGGTAACCGCAGCAACTTTATAATAGTAATGAATGTTGGTTGCCACATCATCTTCATCCGTATATTCCAGCGTTCTGGATTCTCCAACCTTCTTAAACTCTTCGAATCCCTTATCGCCTTCTGCCTTATCAGAACGGTAAATAATATACTTTACTGCTCCTTCAACTTCATCCCATGCCAAACTGATATAACGCTGAAGCTCTGTTGCATTTTCATCCGGGCTGGTACAAATCAGATTCTGAGGTGCCGGTGCCGGGTCGCCTTCTACCACCGTTTCCACAGTAATAGTATTGCTTTGTGCTGATTCTGTACCATCAGCAGTTACGCATGTCATATAGTACTGATAAGATTCTCCAATCTCACCAGTCATCGCCTTACAACTCAGTTCATCTTCTTTTAACTCTTCCGTAGTAAAGCTTTTTACAATAGAAAATGCATCATCGGTACTGTTTTTGCAATAAATATTGTATGATACTGCTTCTTCTACTTCATTGAAATTCAACAGGAAACTTGCTGTTCCTGACTCCTCATTGATAGACAGTTCAAAATATGTTAATCCGGATGGCGCTTTTAACAGTTCTGTAATTGTCAATCCATTGATATAAGGATTGCTTCCGCCAATTCCAAGATTCAGCTGCCCGTCAATAACACGAACCGTACTTGTACAGCTACCCAATTTCTGTTTCGTGGAAATGCTGCCAAGAGATACTCCCTCTGCTGTATAGGACGGTTTGATGGTGCTTGTACCAGGGAGCAAATCTGCTGCATAAACTGTTATTTCATAATCGCCATTCGGCAAATCTATGGCCAGTTCACCTGCTCCCAGGCAGAAGTCATCTGCCATATCAGAGGAATCTTCATTTCCATTATTTCCACGATATCTTCCGCCTCCCGGACTCTTGATCCAGCCATATCCTGTTTCCGGATCATACATCGTGCTTTCATTGATTCCGGTCCATCCTTCCATAGTAGGTGAATTACCATAGTTTATATCAAACCGGTATCCCGCTGATTTTGTTGTAACCTGCTGATAATCAGAAAACTCTCCCAATCCTTTTTCATTGAAGCCACGGATCGCATACACATATGTTTTTCCGCCTTCACAGCTATTATCTGTATATTGATTGGAGGAAGATACCGAATATTTTTCAGCATTGGAAAAATCCACATCTTCTATGGACATGCCTTCCGTCAATTCCTGACGATAGATATAATACAATTCTGAATCAGAATCTGTATCCCATGCCATAGATACACTGGATGCTCCCACCGATGTGATAGCAAAATTCTGAATTTTTCCAGGTTCATTTTCCGGAATTTTCATTTCTACTTTAGAGGCCAAATCACTCAGGAGTGAATTTTCCTGAATTCCCTGAGCAACACACTGAGCAAACTTATATGCTCCATAATACTGAAGATGTGTAGAGTCATTTGCTCCACCAGCCCATGCGCCCTCATATTCTCCCGGATTTACCATAAGGAATAAAGATTTTGCACCTTCGATACCAAAATTATTGCAGACGTCAATAGATCTCTGTGTTAAATCTACTAAAGCCACATTCTTTTCTGATGCTACTTTCTTCATTACCTGGCGATATGCCTCAAAATTACTCTGGAAAGAATCCAGGCTTCCATCTTCCTTTTGTGTATAACTATATCTGGCTACAGGTGTCACAAGCACCGGTGTAGCACCACGCTGAATTGCTCCGTCAATGTAATAGGTAATCCACTGTTCAAAATCTTCCGGTGACACATAACGGTTTGGTCTGGAAGATGTGGCATCATTATGTCCCCACTGTACCAACAAATAATCTCCAGGTTTCACATCTTCCAAGAGATCGTCCAGTTTTCCTTCTTCTATGAAAGATTTGGAAGAACGGCCACCGATAGCACGATTTTCCACAACCACATTTGTCGTTTCATATGTCTGTGCCTGGCTGTAATCACAATCTTCACATTCTCTTTCCTCAACCAATTCTCCGAAAAAGCTATACAATGTCTGTCCCCAACCAGTCTGAGGATAGTAATAACTATCGTATGTCTGAACGGTAGAATCACTGGCAATAAAGATCGTTTGTTTTTCTTCCTTTTCATTTGTAGCCAACCGTGTCACTGTCAAATGGGAAATATACGCAGTCTGCAATGCGGCGCTTTCTGCTGATGTTGCACTGCTCGCTACAGGAATTTTTAAGCTCAATTGCCCGTCCACAACAATTGCATCCACTGATTTCGTAACCGTACTTCCCGGCTGAACGACTATTTCTGATTCTTTCGTAATATCTTCTGTTTCAATATAAGCAGTGTAAGCACTTTGGGTCGGATTCACGAAAGTAATATCTACACGATAATCTGCATTGGCCACATCAATGTCCAATGTTGAAGTATTCTCGTATGTATATACACCATAGCCGGTTTCTTCCTTTTCTGTCCATACTTTACTGGAAATGGCAAGATATCCGTCACCATTTTCTACATAAGTACTTCCCGGCTCCTGTTTACTGATTTCTCTTGGGTGATATACACCGCCGCTCCAACCGGCTGCCGGATTATTGTATTCCACATCATGGAATCCATATCCTTTTTCTTTGTCATATGTATTTTCTTTTACCAGATCCTTACCTGTTCCCAGGTTCCAAGAAAATAGTTGTTCGTTTTCCTGAAAATCATTATAATTTCCTTCTGATAATCCCAAAAGATCAAATTCAGGAACTACTGTCTCTATCGTTTCTACAGTTATTTGTTCTGCCGTCGTCTCTTCTGCTGTTTCCTCAACATCTTCTGCCTCTGATGTCATTTCATTCACTACAGTCTCCTGAGGCTTACTTTCTGCTTCTGTCGTTTCTTCCGCAGGTGTTTCGACTTCTTCTTCCGCAGATGTTTCTGCTTCTGTTGATTCTGTCTCAGCAATTGTTGTATCTTCTGCGGATGTCTCAACAGCATCTTCCGATGATCCAGTTTCCAAAGAGGATGTTTCCGAGTCCAATTGTATGGATTCTGCTGTTTCAACGTCCTCATTAGCTGCCAGAACCATGTCAATACCTTGGCTGTTCATTGCTGAACTGGCTACCAAGACTGATCCAAGGAAAATCGCTGTTAATTGTCTTGTTTTCCTTTTTCTCACTTTCTTTTCCTCCTTTTGATTGTTAAAAAAATGGTTTCTTCTATCCTCTCCCTTCTTTGATCCTACTCTTTTCTTTTATAAACATTACATTTTTGTAATTGTTTATCGTATATTTATTATTGTATATGGAAATATTTTTCTTCTTTATGAAAAAAATAAACACATATTTATTACTTATTTTACGAAAATTGTATTGCTTTCACAACTTAAATTGACTTCAAAAGTATGCATTTTCAACTATTAATTCGTATTTTTTACTCTATTTTTATACAAAAGGGTATAAACTTTCCTTATAATTCCAATATATAATCCATTTACAACTATTAATACATTAAATTCCGTGCAATATTTCGTCATATTTTTTGTCACAATATGAAGTTTCTGGTTATTTTTTCCTACTTTCTTTGCACAGCCCTATGATTGCATACAGATACAACTCTATCAACAAAAAAACATCTCATCTCTTATACAAACGATGGGAAACACACTTTGCGAGTTTCTCACGTTCGCGGCCAGTCGCCGTATGCGTATGCAAGCATCCGCGCACGCCTCGTTGTCTACGCGCAAAAAAAAACTGTGACAGTTTTTTTCCTATCACAGTTCTTATAAAAATCTCTTTTTATTTAATTTATGCTTTTTTCATGAATAGTTTTTATCGCACTTCACTGCCAAAAGGCATAAGAGCCAATTTTGCCAATTTAAAGTGCTGCAATCCAAACGGAATTCCAATAATGGTTATACATAATAGGCAACCGGAAATAGCCGATCCCAATGCCAGCCAAAAACCTGATACAATCAGCCATATAACATTTAATAAAAATGACGGAACGCCTCCTCCATATACAATTTCCTTTCCAAATGGAAAAAACGCCAGTTTCGCAAATTTAAAACATTGTAATCCTACAGGAATTCCAACAATAGTTATACACCATAACACACCAGCCAATAACCATCCAAGCCCAGACAAACATCCGCCAAAAATAAACCATAGTGCATTGCCTAAACATCCCATACTGCAACCTCCCTGTGTACCATGAAAGATAGTTTTCTTTTTTCATTATGAAGCCTTTGTTACTGACTTTATTATGCATGTTAATCCTGTAAAAATACCTATGGTATTTCTTACAAAACTCTGAAGATATACGAAAACGCCCTATTTTATTCTCTATTTTCTCTGTTGATCTTTTCCAGATATTCTCTCTCTTGTTTCGATAATACTGCATCCTTCAATAAATCCGGACGCCATTGATATGTTCTCATAATTGATTGCTCTCTACGCCATTTTTCAATATTCGCATGGTGACCGGACAACAGTACCTCGGGTACCTTTTTTCCCATGAATACTTCCGGACGTGTATACTGCGGATACTCCAATAAATTATCATGGAATGACTCCACTTCAGCAGATACATTATTATTCAGCACGCCGGGAACCAAACGGGAAATACAATCAATCATCATCATTGCCGGAAGTTCTCCTCCCGTCAAAACATAATCCCCAACAGAGAGATAATCTGTAACGATCATTTCCAAAACCCTTTCATCAATTCCCTCATAATGTCCGCACAGAAATACCAGATCCTCTTCTTTTGCCAATTCTTCCGCGATTTTCTGATTAAAAACTTTACCCTGCGGAGTCATATATAGTACTCTGGGTTTCTTTCCCAATCGATCTACCAAAGCCTGATAAGCATCGTAAACAGGAGGTGCCTGCATCACCATACCGGCACCTCCGCCATATGGATAATCATCCACTTTAAAATGTTTATTTGTAGTATAATCCCGAATATTAATGGCTTCCACAGACAAAATCCCTTTTTCTACTGCCCGTCCAATAATACTTGTATTACATCCATCCAGAATCATTTCTGGAAAAAGCGTCAATACATGATAATTCATAAAACCTCTTTCCAGCCGTACAACCTACAGCTATTACACCTGCTTTTCCCGACAGTTTCAATCCAACAATCCATCCATAATATGCACAAGCATTTCCTGTTTTTCCAAATCCACATCAAGAATGCACTGTTTAATCGCCGGGAGAAGTACTTCCTTTCCGGCTTCTGTCTGTACTACATAAACATCATTGGCTCCCGTTTCCAAAACATCAACCAATTTTCCCAAAAGCATTTCTTCATCTGTGACAACGGTAAGTCCGATCAAATCAGCTATAAAATTTTCATCCTCACCACACACACCGCTTTGTTCTTTCGTAATATAAAGTTCGCATTTCCGAAGCAACTCCGCTTCATTCATGGAATTGCACTGTTTCAGTTTTAAAATCACAAACTGTTTAAAAAACTTCACCCCCGCAATATCCACATTTTTTTCTGCTTTTCCATCATATAAAACCACTGATTTTAATCGCTTAAACTTCTGCGGATCATCTGTTGTGGGGAACACTTTTACTTCCCCTTTAATTCCATGGGGTGATGTAATCACTCCCACCCTGAGCAAATTATCCAACATTTATCGTTTCCTCCAACACTTTTCCAACTATCCATTCAGGCATAACAAACGATTGCATCTCATATCAATCATTTTATGGAACAGAAAACGTGTACATCCTGCCCACAGCAGAACATACACGTTCTATTTGTCTACTCAATTTCAACAATTACTTTTCTATCTTCTCTGGACGCGGCCGCCTTTACCACAGAACGAATTGCTTTTGCAATACGTCCCTGCTTGCCAATCACCTTTCCCATATCAGAAGGTGCTACTTTCAAAGAAACAATGAGACCCTTTTCCGTCTCTTCTTCTGTCACCACCACTTCATCAGGAAGATCAACCAGTGACTTTGCAATCACTTCTACTAAATCTTTCATCCCAACTCCCATCCGCCTGCTACACAGGCACATAAACCCCTTACTGTCATGCAGCGGTGATCTATGGTATCAATTATTTCTCGATACCAGCGATCTTTAACAGCTTTGCTACAGTGTCTGTTGGCTGAGCACCTGTAGATAACCACTTCTTAGCTGCTTCTTCGTTAAATTTGATTACGCTTGGGTCTTTTGTTGGATCATAGATACCGATCTCCTCAATGAACTTTCCATCTCTTGGGGAACGAGAATCTGCAACTACTACTCTATAGAAAGGAGCCTTCTTCTGTCCCATTCTCTTTAATCTCATTTTTACTGCCATTTTATTCACCTCCGTGGAATTTTAAAAATAACTATATGACTCTTCTGCTACTATTCGCAGTCAAGTTTTGTTAAAAGGGAAGTTTAAACTTACCTCTTTTAGCTTTGCCACCCATCATGCCCGGGATCTGCTTCATCATCTTCCTGCTTTGATCAAACTGTTTGATTAACCGATTGACCTCACTGATATCAACGCCTGCCCCTTTGGCAATTCGGTTTTTTCGGGACGGATTTAATATATCCGGATTTGATCTCTCTTGCGGTGTCATAGAAAGAATAATTGACTCAATCCGATCAAACTGTCTTTCATCCACCTCCGGCATATTCTTTAATTTACCAAGTCCCATACCCGGGAGCATCTTCAGAATTTCACCAAAGCCTCCCATGTTTTTCATTTGCTGCATTTGATCAAGATAATCATTGAAGTCTAACTGAGATTTTCTAAGTTTCTGCTCCAGTTCCTTTGCTTTATCAGCATCTACCTGAGCCTCTACCTTTTCAATCAGACTCATGACATCACCCATTCCAAGAATACGGGATGCCATACGATCCGGATAGAATTGTTCAATATCCGTCAGCTTTTCTCCTGTACCGACAAACAAAATCGGTTTTCCTGTCACAGAACGAATGGACAGCGCAGCACCGCCTCTTGTATCACTATCCAGCTTTGTCAGTACAACTCCGTCGATTCCTACCTTTTCATTAAATGTGGATGCGACATTTACTGCATCCTGTCCTGTCATCGCATCTACCACAAGAACCGTCTGATCCACAGAAAGAGCTTCCTTTATTTCAATCAATTCATCCATCATGCCTTCATCAATATGAAGACGTCCGGCAGTATCAATCATCACCACATTCTGGCCATTTTTCTGAGCATGTTCCAAGGCTGCTTTCGCAATATTTACCGGTTTATGGTTTTCACCCATGGCAAATACTTCCACACCCTGTTTTTCACCGTTAATCTGCAGCTGTTTAATCGCTGCCGGACGATAAACATCACATGCCACCAATAAAGGCTTTCGCCCTTTTGCCTTTAACTTCCCGGCAATTTTTGCCACTGCTGTCGTTTTTCCGGCACCCTGAAGACCAGCCATCATAATCACGGTTATCTCATTTCCCGGACGAAGCGCCAATTCTGTCGTTTCAGATCCCATCAGCTTGACCAGTTCTTCATTTACAATCTTGATTACCATTTGTCCAGGATTCAAACCATTCATGACATCCTGCCCAACAGCTCTCTCCTGTACTGCACTGACAAACTGCTTCACTACTTTAAAATTCACATCCGCTTCCAACAGCGCCATCTTTACTTCCCGAAGGGCTGTTTTTACATCCGCCTCACTCAGACGTCCTTTCCCTCGCAGATTCTTAAACACATTCTGCAGCTTATCCGCCAAGCTTTCAAAAGCCATAGATAACTCTCCTTATCCTCGCTAAATCTCTTCCAGCACCCTGTGATACAATTCCGTAACCTTTACCATCAGCGTCTCATCCTTTGACTTGGCATACTTTTCCATCATCTGATACATTTCTTCCACCGACTGTTTCGTCTCACGGAAACGTGCAATCAAATGAAGCTTATTCTCATAACCAGCCAGAATTTTATCACAACGTCTGATTAAATCATGTACCCCTTGTCTACTGATTCCCTGCATCTGAGCCACTTCACTCAATGACAGATCATTGAATACCACATCTTCATAAATTGCTTTCTGATGCTCTGTCAAAAGTTCACCATAAAAATCATACAGCAATGTCTGCTCTACTATCTTTTCCATTCAATTTCTCCGTCTCTTCATTCATGTGACTACCCGAAAATATCACAGTGATCATATCACCTTAGGTATCATACACGAAGTCTTATGGTTTGTCAAGTATTTTTTCTTGACACTTTTTTAATATCCTGTAATTACCTTTTTCATTTCACAGTATAGTAATCTTCTGCCCTACATATATCCGATCAGGATTTTTAATACCGTTTGCCACTGCCAGTGCCTGATACGTTGTCCCATACCTTCTGGCAATTCCAGACAACGTTTCACCACTTTGTACTACATGAACCATTTTCCCGTTTTCTTCATAGCGATAATCGACCCCTGCAAGTCTGCACATATCTGTCCAATCGTAGTCAGCAAACCGGACCGGCTCAATTGTATGCATTTCTGATGGAATATGCAAAAACGTTCCATCTCCCCGACCAATCCCCACATGACCCGGTTTAAAACATAACCACCCGGCTTTTCCCTCCGACATATTTTTGGTTTTTTTACTTCCGTCTGCCAATAACTTTCCGGAAAATACATTGGGAATACCGGCACAATGGCAGACAAAACCGGAACAATCATAGAGAATCTTATCCTTACAGTATTTCACAATATCTTCTTTTTGTACATCAGAATATTTGGAAAAATAATCCGGATATCTGCGAAACATAGACCGAATAAATTCTTCTGTTCCCACCTCTCCCTTTGCACCATATAAATAAGCATATTTTTCTCTTTTTTGGTACATCTCCAATGCTCTTGCACTTACTTCCAATCCTGTATACATAACATTGTTCTCCTTTCAAAACCAAAATACCCTCATTAATTATTTATGGTGTTACTTCCCAAATCGTTATAATTTTTTATTGTAACAATAATTAAATATCAAATATCTCCATATGCAATCGCTACTATGAAAAGAGAACTGTAACAAAACAAGTTTTTAAATCCGAACAATAAAAAATAGGCTTCGCCTATTCAACTCCCCTTCCCCTCAATCTTGAGGGGTTAGGGGTTTCTTTTTTTTCATTTTCATGCATAATAGAGTTATGAATATTTTACAAAGAATCTTTACCGACTATTATGAAGAAATTA
>JAPFDH010000084.1 GCA_026169045.1 Lachnospiraceae bacterium
AAATAAAATACATTCAATCGGCTTCGCCGCAAATTTTGAGCGATTTGTCAAGTGGTTTTTGACAAAAAAGTGGGGGATTTTAATAAAAAAGGAATCTGAAAGCCTTATATTTATTGGCTTAAAGATTCCGAGAGATCATATATGCGTCAGGAGGGAAAAAATGATGGCAAGATACAGAACAATTCCGGAAGGAGTTATGACAGTCGGAGAAGTGGCAAAGAAAATGGGTGTTACTGTTCGTACGTTACAATATTATGATAAAGAAGGGTTGCTTATTCCATCGGGAGAAAGCGAAGGTGGACGCAGGCTTTACACAAATAAAGATTTGATTACACTTCATCAGATTATATCTTTGAAGTCATTGGGATTTTCTTTGCATGATATAAAGCAACGTTTGGTTTGTTTAGAGACACCGGCTGATGTCGCAAATGCACTTACAGAGCAGGCAGATGATATACGAAAAAAAATAGAACAGCTTCAGGCTTCTTTGACAGCAATTGAACAATTAAAAACAGAAGTTTTGCAAATGCAGACCGTTAATTTTAAGAAGTATGCGGATATTATTGTTAATCTGCAAATGAAAAATGACTCGTATTTTCTTATTAAGCGTTTCGATGATGATATACTTGATTATATACGAAATCAATTTGATAAAGAAAGCGGCTTGGATTTTATGGACAGATTCAACCGTCTGAGTGATGAAATAATACAGCTTCAAAAGGAAAATGTAGCACCTGAAAGTCAAGAGTGTCAAAAGGTTGTCAACAGATATTGGGGATTGATTATGGAGTTTACAAAGGGAGATATGAGTATGCTTCCGAAATTGGTGGAGATCGGTAAAATTGATACGGCCGCAAACGCTTGGGAAGAAAGACAAAAAATTGTAAATGATTATTTAGAACCGGCACTGCAGGTTTATTTTTCGAGACTTGGAATCAATCCATTTGAGGGGGAGAAATCATGAAGGATGCGATACAAGTTTGTGAGTTAAAGAAAAAATACGGCAGCCATATGGTTCTCAAAGGGCTGAACGTTCAAATTAAAAAGGGAGAAATTTTTGCTTTGCTTGGTGTAAATGGTGCTGGAAAAACGACAACTCTCGAATGTGTAGAAGGTCTTAGAAAATATGACAGTGGTATGGTTATCGTAAATGGGAAAATGGGTATTCAGCTGCAATCTTCATCGTTACCGATTCATATCAAGCCGATAGAGGCAATAAAACTGTTTGCAAAGTGGAATAAAACAAAACCGGATTTTTCTGTGCTGAACAGTCTAGGTATCAAAGCATTTGAAAACAAACTGTATATACAGTTATCCACAGGGCAGAAAAGGCGATTACATCTCGCTCTTGCCCTTATTGGTGATCCCGATATTATTTTTCTTGATGAACCGACTGCAGGGCTTGATGTTGAAGGAAGACGTTCGTTGCATGAACAAATCCGAAAACTCAAATTAAAGGGAAAAACAATTGTTTTGGCAAGTCATGATATGGCGGAAGTGGAAACATTATGTGACCGCATTGCCATTTTAAAGAAAGGAAATATTACTTTTTGCGGTACAGCATCGGAATTGAGTGAGAAGATCGGGAGGAAATATTTTATCCATATCAAAACGCAGCAGGGAGATCATACCCTTGAAACAGACAATATTGAAGATACGTTGCTTTCCATGTTAAGTGAGCTAAAGCAGAAAGAGATTCGTGTGTTAGATATTAAAGTGGATCGTGGTACACTGGAACAGCATGTTATCGACATGGTAAGGAGGGAAGAAGAGTGAGCGGTTTTTTATATGGTGTAGTGTTACAGTGGAAATTGGATATACGCAGTAAATCGTTGTTTGTAACCTGTTATATTGTTCCGCTTATATTTTTTCTTTTGATGGGAGGTATATTCCTTTCTGTTATGCCTGAAATGAGAAGCACACTGATCCAATCTATGATTGTGATGAGCGTTTCAATGGGAGCGTTTATTGGAGTGCCGCCATCACTGCTTGAAACGTACGGAAGTGATATAAAAAAGGTTTATAAAGCCAATGGAGTCCCTTTGTGTTTAGGTCTTGTCACAATGTTTATTTCAGCATTTGTCCATTTATTGAGTAGCTGTCTCATTATCATGCTGCTTGCGCCTATATTGTTTGATGCTGTTTTGCCGGTATCGCTTCCATTTTTCTTTCTTGCGCTCGTGATCTATATTCTCGTATCATTGAGTATTGGAAGTATATTGGGGTTGCTTATAAAAAATCAGGCAAAGCTTACGATGACAGCACAATTAATTTTTTTGCCGTCCATTATGCTTTCGGGGGTTATGTTTCCCATTGATTTGCTGCCGGATTTTCTTAAAATTATAGGATATATTTTTCCTGCTTTTTGGGGATATTGTCTGATGTTGGACAGGGGCTTTTGCCTTGAGAATTTATGGTACCTTATTCTTATATTTAGTGCAGCAGTAATTGCATGTGCAATCCTGTTGCATAAGCAAAAGTTTAAATAAATCGGAAACATTAAAACACTTAATGAGAGCATTCGAAATGTGCCTCCCATTGATAGTTTTTTCGGTTATAAAATCGGTTCAATAACAGCACGAAAATAACGGTCTAATTCTTCCGGTGTATGTTTCCCTTTATCTTTTAGCCACCACAATACCATTTCGACAAAGCTGCCGGAAATGTGATTGACGAGAAAATCTTGTGGTAAATCCCGATTATCTCTGCAGCTGTGATTTACAAATTGTATTTGTATCAATTCATTTAAGCTGTCTTTAAAATAACGAAGAAAAATTTCGCTGCTTTCGCAAGCGAGTAATCCTAAAATATTATTGTCGTTTTCCTGTAAATGCTGTAAAAGATGGCAAAAGACAGATTGGGGAGCTTCTTTATTTGAATAAAGTCCGTGTGTATGGGTTTTATCCATAGCACTGTCAATGATATGTCCGAACAGTTCTTTACAGACCGCTTTCAACAATTCATCTTTCGTTTCAAAATGGGCATAAAAAGTACTTCTTCCTATATCCGCTTTGTCAAGAATTTCCTGTACGGTTATTTTCTCATAACGCTTGGTTTCAAGCAGTTTTACGAAGGCAGAAAAAATAGCACGTCTGGTTTTGATTTGTCGTCTGTCCATAGTAACTTCCTTTCCGAACAATTTCTATGTTTTGTTCGATAACATACAAAGTGACTGATTTGATTCTTGATAGGAAAACCATAATTCAATACACTAAATATAGAACAAAGTGTTTTGTATCTGATATATTGTATCATAACGCTCCATAAGGGTCAATGATATGAGTTTAGGAGGTTTTGAATTATGATTAAAAAAATCAATGATTTTCTCGCAGGCATTCCTATGACAATTGTAGGAGGCGTATTTCTTATCATTAGTCTTGTATTGTCTCTTACAGGAAATAAAATCCCTGTTGATCCTGCCTGGGTATCGGTAATGATCTGCGGGATTCCATTGATGTATCTTTCTATCTGGCGAATTATTTACAATCACGGTATCAGTAAGATTTCATCGGCATTGTTGATTTCTATCGCTATGATTGCAGCAATAGCGATCGGGGACTTATTTGCTGCAGGGGAAGTCGCTTTCATTATGGCGATTGGAGCAATTTTAGAAGAAAAAACAACGGAAAGAGCCAAAAAAGGATTAAAAAAACTTATCAGTCTTACCCCAAAGCAAGGACGCAGAATTTTAAATGGTAAGGAAGAAATGATTGCAGCAGAAGAGATTAGGAAGAATGATATTCTGCGTGTTCTTCCCGGTGAAACCATTCCTATTGACGGAGATATCATAGAAGGAACGACTTCCGTTGACCAGTCTATTATGACGGGAGAATCGCTTCCTGTTGATAAGAACTTGGGTGACCGTGTTTTCTGTGGTACAATCAATTGTTTTGGAACAATTGATATCCGTGCTACAAAATTGGGTGAGGATAGTTCTTTACAAAAGCTGATTCGTATGGTAGAAGAAGCAGAGAATAAAAAAGCTCCGATGGCCAGAATTGCAGATAAAGCGGCAAGCTGGCTTGTACCGGTTGCATTGTTAATTGCAATTGTTGCATTTGTTATGACGAAAGATATTGTTCGGGCAGTAACTGTTCTCGTCGTATTTTGTCCCTGTGCGTTGGTGCTTGCTACGCCTACGGCGATTATGGCAGCAATCGGTCAGGCAACAAAACATGGGGTTATTATTAAATCAGGTGAGGCCTTAGAGCGAATGGGACAGGTTGATACCGTTGCTTTTGATAAGACAGGTACGCTTACAAATGGGAATCTTGTCGTAAAAGATATTGATCCGTTTGAAAACAATATAGATAAGGAATTACTTCTGCGTCTTACCGCATCGATTGAAAGTTACTCGGAGCATCCGTTGGCAAAAGCCATTACTGCTTATGCAAAAGAAGAAAACGTTGAACGATTTGAAGTTGAAGATTTCCATATGTTTCCCGGAAAGGGAATTTCGGCAGTCGTTTGTGGTCAACGATTGTTCTGTGGCAATGCTGCTTATCTGAAGGAGCAAGGAATAGAAATGAAAGGCAGTGCAGAACAGATACTTGAAAAATTCAGAAATGAAGGGAAAGCGGTTGTTCTTATAGCTACTATAGAAAAGCTTCTCGGTGTGGTAACCCTCTCTGATACACTGCGTGATACATCAGCCAATATGGTGGAACGATTACGAAAAACCGGAACACACGCCGTATTACTTACTGGCGATCATAAACAGACAGCGGAATATTTTGCAAAACAGGTGGGTATTACAGACGTTCATGCCGGTCTTTTACCGGAGCAAAAAGTAGCAGAAATTGTTACTTTACAAGAAGCGGGTAAAGTAGTTTGTATGATTGGTGATGGTGTGAACGATGCACCGGCGCTTAAAACTGCGGATGTCAGTGTTGCCATGGGAGCAATGGGAAGTGATATAGCCGTAGAAGCGGCAGATATTGCTCTGATGAGCGATGATATAGCAAAGATACCATATTTGAAACGATTGTCAAATGCTTGTGTAAAAACAATTAAGTTTAGTATTTCGTTATCGCTCTTTATCAATTTTGTTGCGATTACACGATGACGTATAATAAATTTCGCAAAAATAAAATTTCATAATAATAAAGACATGGACTATAGCCGTTTGGTAGAATTAAGTCACCACAACAAAACCCATCAAAGGAGGCTATAGAACCATGTCTGATAAGATTATACAGCT
>JAPFDH010000106.1 GCA_026169045.1 Lachnospiraceae bacterium
ACTGTCAGGAGGCTTTATTAAAGTACGGCAAAAATCCGACGATCTGCGCTGAAACCAGAGCAGAACGCCGGATTTTTTGCTGTAACGAGCGGAAGTGCCGCTCAATCATTTATTTTGATGATTTTGCGACACTCCCTTTTTGCTTTAAGTTTATTTTGTAAATTTAGGTCTGGTATTATGCTGCCATGTGTGCTATAATGCATATAACAAAAGATAGGAGAGTGACTATGAAGATAAAAAATAAAGCGATTAAATTATTGGCGGGAACTATTATGATTGGCTTTCTTTCAGGGGGCATTATCTCTGTACCGGCACTTGCTGAGACGACTGTGGCAACAGATAGCTCTGTATCGGATAGTCTTTTGCTGAATGATCTGCAGTGTTCTCCGGTCGATATTGATTTTTCTCCTGAGGTTAATACCTACCGCGTTGTTGTTCCGGAAGGAACAGAAAAGATTTTGGTTAGTGCACAGCTTTCCGATCCCAGTTCTATTTATCGTGTCATCGGAAACAGCAATTTGCAGTCTGGTTCCAATATTGTAACTGTGGAAGTAGAAGATCTGGATGGGAATAAGAATATCTACAAGATACAGGTTATTGTAGGTGAGTTGGGTGATGAGGAAACAACAATTTCAGATGAAAATATAGAAGAGGAAACAGAAAATGTATCTTCTGAAACAGCAACAGATACCACTTCAAGAGAACAGACTATGGCAGTGGTTTCCAGCCAGGCAAATGTATCTCCCTCCTCTTCTGATAGTGGAACAAAAGATACTAATATCTTAGATATGGTAAAAGGATTCCTTACTGATCAGAAACATTTTAAATGGATCTTAGGAGGAATCGGTGCTATTGTTGCGTTACTTATCATACTTTGTATTGTTCTTTCTGTTAAAAAAGCAAAAAAGAAGAAAATTTCTAAGCAGGATAAATTTACTACAAAGAAAAAGACAGATCCAACACCTGTTCTCACACATGATTTGAGCTGGACAAAGGAAAATCATTATGATGAAGAAAAAGAAGATAAAATTCTTTCTGATTTAGCAAAAAGTCTTAAAGAAAATGAGGCATCACCGGAGAAAGAAGATACGAAATCGGATGATGAAGATGATGCGTTTGAAATTGTAGATATTGATAAATTGTAAATTATCAAATAGCTGGTTTCCCAAAGATTGGGACGACATTGACCTGCGGAAAGGAGACGGAGATGCGTTATGATATTAAAAATTGATTTTAATAGTGATGAAGCGTTGTATTTGCAGCTTCGGAATCAAATCATCCTTGGGATTGCTACGGATAAAATTCGTGACGGTGATCCCCTTCCTTCAGTGCGGCAGCTTGCAGAGCATATAGGAATTAATATGCATACTGTAAATAAAGCGTATACTGTACTCAGACAAGAAGGTTTTGTGAAGGTGGATCGCAGGCGTGGGGCGGTTATTTCTTTGGATGCTGATAAATATGCAGCATTGGAAGAGCTTCATAAAGAACTGGGAGTTGTATTAGCAAAAGCTCATTGTAAGAATATTACACGAAATGAAGTGCATGATTTAATTGACCAAATTTATGATGATTATTTTTGTCCTTCCAGATATGGAAATCCTCAATCCGGAAAGTAGGATTTCGCGTTTGTTATAAAAAAGGAGAAGCTGACATGTTATGTGAAAGATGTAAAATGAGAGAGGCGAGTGTCGTTTTAACGGAGGTAGTGAATGGTGTTAAGACAGAGCACAATCTCTGCAGTCAATGTGCCACGGAAACAGATTTAGGACAATTTTTAGACACTGATTTTCCGTTTGCTAAAATACTGTCTGGAATCCTTGGAATTACACCTGGGACACAGGATCCACAGACACAAAAAATGAATCAGCTTGCATGTCCTACATGCAAAATGACTTATGGTGAATTTATAAAAAACAGCCAATTTGGATGCCCTGATTGCTATGACACATTTGGTTTGCTTTTAAATAATAATATACAGAAGCTTCAGGGCAGTGATACCCACATTGGTAAACATCCTCTCTATCAAAAAGATGGGCGGACTCATGCTGAAAATGTAGAAAATGCAAAAGAGATAGAAACCAAAGAGGAGAAACTTGCTATTCTAAAATCCAGACTTCAGGAAGCAATTGAAGAAGAAGAGTATGAAGCTGCTGCCAAGTATAGAGATGAAATCAAACAACTGAAGGAGGATATGGGAATTGCATAAATGGTATGAAGATGCCGGGAATGAAGATGATATTATTGTTGTAAGCAGAATTCGTCTTCTTCGTAATATTAAGGGATACCGATTCCCGGCTCGACTCTCTGCTGAAGAAAAAAAGGCTCTTACCGAATCGATTTTTAAAGCATTGGATGTTCTTCCTTCCAGGCTTGGTCAGCCATTTGAATCCTGTATATTGGATGAATTTTCCGATACGCACAAAATGGCATTGAAGGAGCGTCATGTTATTAATCATTCGGCATTGGAAAGTGAAAATTCTATTGGGGTAAGTTTATCTGCGGACGAATCCATTAGTATTACCACAAATTCCAATGATCATATAAGAATTTTGGTTTCCAAGCCTGGACTTGATTTGGAGACAGCATGGAAAGCAGCAAATCAGGTGGATGATATTATAAATGAATCATTTGAATACGCATTTGATGAAAAACTTGGTTATATGACAGCGTTTCCGACGAATTTGGGAACTGGTATGAGAGCATATCTGATTCTTCATCTTCCTCTTTTATCCTCCAGTCGTAAGTTCCGTGTACTTATGGATGGGATCAGCCGTTATGGCGTGGCTGTAAAAGGGGCATTTGGTGAAGGAAACGATAATCCCGGTAGTTTGTTCGTCTTATATAATCAAAAGACACTTGGCGTTTCTGAAGATGATATTATACAGATCCTTACGAAAGTGGCAGGTCAGCTGGCCAATCAGGAGCGTGCAGTGCGTAGCCAGTCGGTAAAAGCCCATAGAAATGAAATTGAAGATTGTGTTTATCGTTCCTATGGAATTTTAAAATATGCACGAAGTATTTCTTTTAAAGATGCCATGAATTATCTTTCTCAGCTTCGTTGGGGAATTGAAATGGGCATTCTTCCAATGGAAGATCCCATTCCATGCTATCAACTTATGCTGGGAGTACAACCGGCAAATATTCAAGTGACATATGACAAACCCATGAACCAGGAAGAGTTGGAACGTGCCAGGGCATCCTATATAAGACAGTTTCTTCCTGATTTAGAATAATTTATAGATAAAAATAAAACTAAAGGAGTTGTTTATGTTAGATCGTTATACAAAAAAGGCTCAGCAGGCTCTTTCATTGGCAGAAAATACTGCTGAAGAGCTGGGGCATAATTATATCGGCACAGAACATATTCTTGTTGGCCTTTTGGAAGAAGGTACCGGAGTAGCTGCCAGACTGTTAGAAGCCTATGGGGTTCATGAAGAAAAAGTATTGGAGCTAATCCGTCGCCTGATTGCGCCTTCGAATACAGTATCTTTACGTGAACCACAGCGCTATTCTCCCAGTGCGGTTTCGGTTTTGGAAAACAGTTATGTGGAGGCACGCCGTTTTAAAAGTCAGTTGATTGGTACAGAGCATATTTTGATTGCAATTTTAAAAAAGGTGGATTGTTCTGCCACAAGGCTTTTGACTACAATGGAAGTTAATATTCGAAGACTTTATGTAGATCTCTTAGTATCGATCGGACAGGATGCAGGCTCATTTAAAGATGAAATTCCAGGAAATGCGAAAGGATCCCGGGAGAATCGTACTCCCAATCTTTCTCAGTATGGAAGAGATTTGACAGAGCTTGCCAGTGAAGGAAAGTTGGATCCTGTTATCGGGAGAGAACAAGAAATCAATCGGGTTATCCAAATTTTGAGTCGACGTACAAAAAATAATCCCTGCCTGATCGGTGAGCCGGGAGTTGGAAAAACTGCCATTGCCGAGGGATTGGCAGCTCAGATTGTTACCGGAAATGTTCCGGAAACCATAAAGAACAAACGGGTGGTCACATTGGATTTATCCGGTATGATTGCCGGTGCAAAGTATCGTGGTGAATTTGAGGAGAGAATCAAAAATATTATAAATGAAGTTCGAAATGATGGGCAGGTAATTTTGTTTATTGATGAAATTCATACAATTATTGGTGCTGGCGGTGCCGAAGGTGCTATGGATGCCGCAAATATTCTGAAACCATCTTTGGCGCGAGGAGAAATTCAGCTTGTAGGAGCGACTACAATTGATGAATATCGTAAACATATTGAAAAGGACGCAGCATTAGAACGCCGTTTTCAGCCTGTTATGGTAGAAGAACCGTCAGAAGACGAAACCTATCTGATTCTCTGCGGACTTAGAAAAGCATACGAAGATCATCATCATGTTACTATTACAGATGAAGCATTGCATGCTGCTGTACGTTTGTCTGCCCGTTATATTAATGATCGTTTCTTACCGGATAAAGCGATTGATGTGATCGATGAAGCTTCTTCCAAGGTGCGTTTGGCTTCCTATGTTGCACCGGAAGAAATCAAACTTTTGGAAAAGGATATTGAGAAATTAAATAAGGCAAAAGAAAATGCGATCAAAAATGAAGCCTATGAAAAGGCCGGAGAGATAAAAAAGAAACAGGAAAAGAAACGGGAAAAAATCGAAAAACTTATGGCAAAATGGGAAAAGGATAAGCAAAACAATCGTCCTCGTGTAGGAGAAAATGAAATTGCCGATATTATTTCCGGTTGGACGAAAATTCCTGTAAAAACTTTGGAAGAAGGAGAAGCACATCGTCTCCGTCAATTGGAAGAAATCCTTCATAAGCGGGTGATCGGGCAGGAAGAAGCGGTGACAGCTCTCGCAAAAGCAATCCGCCGCGGCCGTGTGGGATTAAAAGATCCGAAACGCCCCATTGGTTCTTTCTTATTTTTAGGTCCCACAGGTGTCGGAAAGACAGAGCTTTCTAAGGCGCTGGCAGAAGCATTGTTTGGTACAGAAAACTCTATTATCCGTGTAGATATGTCGGAGTATATGGAAAAACACAGTGTCAGCAAAATTATTGGTTCACCGCCAGGATATGTTGGATATGAGGAAGGTGGGCAGCTCAGTGAAAAAGTTCGCCGTAATCCATATTCTGTGATATTATTCGATGAAATTGAGAAAGCCCATCCGGATGTATTTAATATTCTTTTGCAGGTTTTGGATGATGGGCAAATAACAGATGCGCAGGGAAGAAAGATTGATTTTAAAAATACGGTTTTGATCATGACATCCAATTGCGGCGCTGAAAATATCATTTCACCCAAACGTCTGGGATTCGGGGCAGTATCTTCTGAAAAGGAAGATTATGAATTTATGAAAGGTCGCGTCATGGAAGAAGTAAAGCGAACATTCAAACCTGAATTTTTAAACCGTATTGATGACATGATCGTATTCCATCCGCTGAACAAGATTCATATGAAAAAGATTGTTGAAATTATGCTGGCCTCCATCCAAAAAAGAACTAAAAGCCAATTGGGTATGGAATTGCTTGTACAAGAAGATGCAAAAGAATTTTTGGTGGAAAAGGGATATGATGAGAAATATGGAGCACGTCCTTTGAGAAGAACAATACAGACACAATTAGAAGATATGCTGGCAGAAGAAATATTGAGCGGACATATCAAAGAACATGATACGATATCGATTACAAAGGGTGAAAACGGACTGCGTTTTGAAGTTGTTGCCTAAGTGAAAAAACAGGATTTTTTATGACAATCCACTGGATGTTTTTTTTAAAGTATAGTATAATCAATTTGTTTTACAGGGAAGTATAAAACGAACTAAGGAGAATAAGTAGGAGGGTTACCCATGTCTGTTATAACAGAATTAATTCGCACAGAAGCAGATGGCTCAATCAGTTTTGGAAATTATGAGTTAAAAAGCAAAACAAAAGTATCCGATTTTGAACATAATGGAGATCTTTACAAAGTAAAGACATTTTGTGAGATTACAAAACTGGAGCGTAATGGGATGTTTGCCTATGAGTCCGTGCCAGGAACATCAGTAACCGGTTTTAAAACTACAGAAGAAGGAGTTTCTTTCACGGTAGAAGGTTTGGGAGATGCACAGATTATCGTAGGTGTAAATGATGATACGGAATATGCATTAAGCATGAACGGGCAAAAGGTAGATGAGTATGAAACTGACCTGAGCGGAAAACTGGTTTTCAGCGTTGAATTGGAAGCTGGAAAGAGCGTAGAAATTTCTATTCAGAAGGTAAAATAAATATGGCAAAGGCAAAAACGACGGTATATTTTTGTAAGGAATGCGGATATGAGTCTGCGAAATGGATGGGACAGTGTCCGGGATGCCGCCAGTGGAATACCTTTGTTGAGGAACCAGTTGGAAAAAAAGCCGATGGGGTGAAACGATTTTCTGTGCATGGCACAGAAAATCAAAAGCCTTCTCGGCTTTCTGACATTTCCACGGAACAGGAAGAGCGGAGCACCACCGGAATTCAGGAACTGGATCGTGTATTAGGAGGAGGAATTGTACAGGGATCTTTAATTTTAGTGGGTGGAGATCCCGGAATAGGTAAATCAACATTGCTTCTCCAGGTGTGTCGGAATATGGCTGCGGCAGGAAAGAAAATATTATATATTTCCGGTGAAGAGTCTCTAAAGCAGATTAAGATGCGTGCAGAGAGAATGGGAAATTTTACCCAGCATTTGTATCTGTTATCAGAAACTTGTCTGGATGTCATTGAACCGCAAATTATTGCCATGAAGCCGGATATGGTAGTTATAGATTCGATTCAGACCATGTACCGGGAAGATATCGGGGCGGCACCGGGCAGTGTCAGCCAGGTTCGTGAATCCACAAACACATTGATGCAAATCGCCAAAAAGCAGGGAATATCCATTTTTCTGGTTGGCCACGTCACAAAAGAAGGGGTTGTGGCAGGACCACGGGTTTTAGAACATATGGTTGATACGGTCCTTTATTTTGAGGGAGATCGCAGTGCAGTATATCGTTTGCTGCGAGCTGTAAAAAATCGTTTCGGATCTACCAATGAGGTGGGGGTGTTTGAAATGGGGCAATCGGGATTAGAGGAAGTCCCCAATCCCTCTTCTTATATGCTCAATGGACGGCCGGAAGGAGCATCCGGTTCGGTTGTTGTTTGTTCTGTAGAAGGGACAAGACCGATCTTACTGGAAATACAAGCTCTTGTCTGTAAGACAAATTTTGGATTGCCCAGGCGGACAAGTGCCGGTACCGATTATAATCGGGTGAATCTGTTAATGGCGGTATTGGAAAAGCGATTGGGCCTGCATCTTTCAGAATGTGATGCATATGTTAATATAACCGGTGGTATGAAAGTAACCGAACCGGCTTTGGATTTGGCAATTGTCTTGGCAATTGCATCCAGCTTTTACGATCAGCCACTTTCTCCCCACGCTGTCGCCTTTGGTGAAGTCGGATTGACCGGTGAAGTTCGAGGGGTTAGTATGGTTCAACAGCGTGTGAATGAATGTAAAAAACTGGGATTTACCACATGTATTCTTCCACAGGTTTCGTTGGATGCAATGAATCCCGTGGAAGGTATTACATGTATCGGCGTCCGTAATGTAAAAGATGCCATTCAGACGTTAAACATGCAAAAAGAACTTTTATTTCAATAGAATAAGTGAGTGATAAAGTATTTTATCGGTTCAAAAGAAATGCTTGACATGGAGTTAACTCCAAATGTTAAAATTATTTCCGAAAATAACATCCTACATGTAAAAAGAATGAAAATTCGAAGGGTATAAACGGAATGGGAGTGGATAATTTGAGGAAATATTTCGAAAATTTACGAAAAAAAGTTATGATATGCTTGTTATGTGTATTGTATTTATCAGCATGTTCTCAACCAAAACAGGATCATTCTTTGGATTCAGCTACAAGCTATGATCTGGATGAAAGTGAATATTCAAACTTTGAACAGGATCTGGAAAGCGATGTTGTTTATTTTTTAAACTGCGAAGATTTGCCGGAAGAAGCAAGCGGTTGGACGACACCTGCCGGAGACAGAATCATGATTCAGAGCAACGGACATTGGGGAATGATAGATGTTGGAATGGCCTATACAGATGTTATGGAGGAACAGGCCCAGGATGAATTGGAGCAATTGATTGCTTATAATGGGGGACATATAGAATTGGATTTTATTATTATTACACATGCCCATATTGATCATTATGGCTATTTTGCTGAAATGTTTGAGAATCATTCTAATTTATCCATGTCAGACGAATTTAAGGTCTATTTTAAATATGAATCCGATAAAGAAAAACTATCTATTGATAATACCAAAAATGAAGAAGTATATCGTGGTATTTTGGCTGTATTGGAAAAACGTTTCGGCGAAAATGCAAAAAACCATATTCTTACATCGGATTATCCAGATATTGTTTGGGGAGATTTTTCCATTTCATTTTATAATGACAGCCTTGATGCGATTAATCAAGAAAAACCTAATAATACCAGTACCGTTGTCTATATGCGCCACAACAATGGTACGGATATTTTATTCATGGGTGATGTTGAAAAGGATCGTGAGGCAACGCTTCTTTCCGGTGAGTTATCAAATGTTGTTGATATTGATATCTTAAAAGCAGGTCATCATGGACTTCCATCTTCTACCGGAATGGAATTTTTTTCTCACATGAATCCTTCTGATGTGGTTGTAACAGGATTGGATGGGATGTATAATCCATCTGATGATGGGACGTTGGCATATAAGTGTTTATTAAACCATTCAAATTTATATGGAACCTACTTTAATCCAGATGGCCTTCGGGTTGTTTTTGGAAAGAATCCGGATGAATATACATTTTACGGAAGTTTGACCCAATCGCTTTCTCCCCAAACAGTTCCAATGAAAGCGGGTACGGTAACATTAAAAGAATATTATGAATTTCTAATCGATGATACACTAAAAAAGGTAGGATAAATTTAGTAAAAGCCATATAAGCTCATGGATAAAAAGAAATATGATCTTATATGGCTTTTATGTGTGCCCATATAAGGAGAGAGAAAAGGTAACCGGTCAGATCTATGGCTGAATTGTTACGAGAAAGGTGAAATGAAAAACTAAATTCCACCTTGTAAAGGTAACTTCCACCAGAGATAAATTTTTTTTCAAAAAAGGGGTTTATCTCCGGTTTTTTTGTAGTATTATGAGATTGAAACCTGCCAATTCACCTGGTTTTGGGGCG
>JAPFDH010000043.1 GCA_026169045.1 Lachnospiraceae bacterium
ACCTTATATATGAATACCCATTCCAAATATTTGCTTTTACCGGATACTCTTTCCTGTAAACAAATACAGTGTGATATTTAACAAAATGTATTCTACACCAATTATGTATATCTTTCATATATATGTTATTTATACCATTCATCCACTGTTCTAAAGCCCATATGTCTTTATCTGACACTAACTCCATTATGAACAGTACATTATAATATTGAATGACACCTACTCTCTTCCTTTCCTCTATTAACCTTTTACACAATAACCTATACTTAATGTTCATATCGTTCCTATGCCCCTCCCTCTAATCTATATTTTCCATCCTTATATACGTTATATATATAATTATTATATAGTACATATAATGGCATTTAGCATGTCAAATGCCTCTTTGGAACGTATTTCACCTACTATAATCCGATCCGGTCGCTGCCGCAGTGCATTTCGAATCAGATCACGTATCGTCACTTCATAATTTCCTTCCAAATTTGCCATCCTCGTCTCCATACGTACCAAATTTTTTATTCCCACCAGCCGCAATTCCGCAGAATCTTCAATTGTAATTACCCGCTGTTCCGACGGAATATATTCCGCCAATGCACCTAAAAAGGTGGTTTTTCCCGATCCTGTTCCTCCGCTTATAAATATGTTATATCCGCATATCACCATTATTTTTAAAAAATCAGCTGCTTCTCTCGATATGGATCCCCAACGGATAAGCTGTTCCATGGAAATCGGCTCTTTCGTAAACCTCCTTATAGTAACAACAGGCCCATCCAAAGCAATAGGAGGTAAGACAATGTTAACTCTGGATCCATCCTTTAACCGCGTATCCACAATGGGATTTGCCTCATTCACTCTCCTGTTGGCATACGATGCCATTTGTTGTATGATATCCTCTAATTTTTTCTGACTTGAAAAATTTCCTTCAAATTCTTCTATTTTTCCATTTCTCTCCACAAAAATATGGTTCGGTCCATTTACCATGATTTCTGTCACATCCGGATCATCAGAAACCTCACTTAATATATCCAGCCGACGTAACGAATCAAATAGTTCTTTTCTATATCGAAACCGTAGAGACAATGGCAAATATTTTTTTGTCTTTTGTGAAATTAGTACTTCATCGATCACATTGATAATGGTACTGTCTTCTGTCATTTGCTCCATATCTAATTTTTCTACTACCAATTCCTGCAATTCATCTCTCCAACTCTTCATTTCCAGTCCCTCGAATCAGATTTCTCACATAATCCGCCATAGTACCATACATCAATTGCTCTAAACTCATCTCTGCCCCCTTTCTTATATCATTGCAGGGAAGCTGAATTTTTTTTATTTTTTTCTTTGTGTCATGTCTTCCGCTGCGTTCCATCCATTCTTCAAATTCCGACATTTTCCATTCGGAGATCACATCGTCCTGAATCGGTATATATATTTCGTGACAAAGATCTAAAATCGTTGATGCAAAAAAGAAGTGATCTGCTATGTTAATTACGATTCGGTCAAATTCCTTCGACTTTAGAAGTTCTTTTAAAATCTTTTCTATCATTTCTTTTGTAAGATACTCCCGATCCTCCGGATAACAGACAGGAGGAATCCATTTCATTCCCTTATATTCCTGAATAAATAACTCTTTTTTATCTTTCCAATGACGATCCTCCAAACTTTCATAATATAAAATATCAGATAAATCGTATAAAAAATCCTGACAAAACATTTTTGTAAAACCGGAAAAACCTTCCATATTCAAATATAAAACCCGATAGCGTTCTGCCAGTATCACTCCAAAAAGAAAAGAAAACACAGTATTTCTATTTTCTCCATACGGTGCATAAATCCCTATAATTTTACTGTCTTCCTGCCATATAGGTTCCATATACCCCACGGGAAATAAAGCGTCATAGCAGGAAAAAAGTTCCTTTACTACATTTTCTGCCGATTGATATTTATAAACCGTTCGGCAGGAGTCCCATTCATTCTGTTCTTCCATATTGGTCAGATAGACAATAGTTCCAATATTCCACTGCCTGATTTCTTCATTCATAACATCAGTACTAATTAGTAGTACAGAAATTACATGTTCTTCGGCATAACTCTTTAATGCGTTTTCATTGGTAAATTGAATAACCTGAAACGGAAATTTCTTTTTTTGATTCAGATAATCCGTTAAACGCTGTGCATACAAATGATCACCATCAAATACTGCTAATATTTTTTTCATAATCGCTCCAATCAGGGAATCACTGAGAATAGATAGAAAACCGATTCATTTGATTTATTCACTCC
Organism: Lachnospiraceae bacterium; assembly: GCA_026169045.1. Classification (GTDB taxonomy): domain Bacteria; phylum Bacillota; class Clostridia; order Lachnospirales; family Lachnospiraceae; genus Fimimorpha. The sequence goes on from JAPFDH010000043.1 coordinate 2,284, forward strand.
CGGTTTTGATTTGATAAAGAAATGTTGGAATCTATGAAATGCTTCCATTCAGAAATGATTATGTGATATTTTTATTTTATATTATTTTCAAAAAAAGTCAAGTATTTTTTGTTATTTCGATAAAATAATTCTTATTGTGTGATTAATTATACATTTTGTGTATGTATAAAGAAAAATTATTATGGCAGAATCACAAAAAAGACTGCTTAAACATTTCAGACAGATTTTCCTGTCAAACGTTTAAGCAGTCTCAGTTTCATTTATATCATATACGATTTACAGTATGACTTCCGTTTAATGAGCATTACTTTCTCTATAGAAATTAATCAGACAACCGTCCAAAATAATCTGTCTCTCATCATCTGTCATTTCTCCTAAGTAAAGCGTAAATTCTTCTAATCCTTCTGGTTTGATAGCGTATGCCTTTATCTCCGAAATCTTATCTTTTACAGCTTTTTTAATATTCGGTACAAAAATATATTCGTCTTTTTCAAACGGAAGTTCCTGATCCTTAAAAATAAATGGAAGCATTCCCCAGTTAATCAAGTTAGAACGATATCTCTTTGTAGCATATTCTTTTGCAATATTGGCCCATCCGCCCAATACTTTCTGACAAGAAGCTGCCTGCTCACGGGCAGATCCGTCTCCCGGTTTCACTGCATAAATCGTACTTCCGATTCCGGTATTTGCAAAATCAACATCGGCAAACTGTTTTTTCACCGCTTCCAATGCATTTCTTAATGTTTCGTCCGCGTCACTTGGATTTTCTCCCTGCTCTCTCTTTTTCTCCAGGCTCTGAACGGCTTTGGCACGTCCCACATATTCCGGATCTTTTCTGGACAATGTAAACTCTGCCAACCCAAGCGGATTAGAACGATAAGAAGATGTCTCTCCAGACGGAATCAGCTCATCGGTTGTTGTCACAGGATCATGAATAACCGATACCACACGAAGCATTAAATGATCGGTCAAAGATGTCATGGAAGGCCAATCCACAATTCCAGGACCAAATTTAATCGGTACAGACGGATCTGGTTTTCCAACACCATTATAGACACGATTATCATAAATGGTTCTATCAAAGAAATATTTCGGCTTTGAAAAGTTCACATCCAGATCTGTAGCGGGTGTTAAATACCCCTTGTTGATGGCTGTAGCGGCAATGGATCTGGCATCCATCAATGCAACCGATGCAATCTGTCCATTTGTAATTTTAGATCCTTCTCTGTTAGGGAAGTTTCTGGTGGAATGACGAATACTTAACCCTCTATTTGCCGGTACATCACCCGCTCCAAAACATGGACCACAAAATGCTGTACGCACAGTGGCTCCTGTTTCCAGGAATTTTGCAATCGCTCCATTTTTTACCAATTCCATCATAATCGGCTGGGATGCCGGATAAATGCTCAATGAAAATTCATCTGCTCCAATACTATGACCAGCCAGTATATCCGCTGCATCACACAGATTCTCAAATCCACCACCGGCACATCCTGCGATAACTCCCTGTTCCACATAAAGACGTCCGTTTCTGATTTTATCCCGAAGAGTAAATGGAATTTTATTATCCAAACTAATCTGTGCTTTCTTTTCCACATCAGCTAATATATCTTCCAGGTTTGCATTGAGTTCTTCAATGGTGTAAGTATTACTTGGATGAAATGGCATAGCAATCATTGGTTTAATCTTGCTTAAATCCACATATACGACTCCGGAATAGTAAGCTACTTTACCTGGCTTCAGTTCTTTGTAAGCTTCTTTTCTTCCATGGATTTCATAGAAATCTTTTACCTGATCATCTGTTGTCCAAATAGAAGATAAGCAGGTCGTTTCTGTCGTCATAACATCCACACCGATACGATAATCCACACTTAAATTTGCAACACCATCGCCGACAAATTCCATTACTTTATTATTTACATAACCATTTGCAAATACTTCCCCTATAATGGCCAGCGCAATATCCTGAGGTCCCACTCCCTTTTCCGGTTTTCCGGTCAAATAAATGGCTACCACATCGGGCATGGTAATATCATACGTCTTATTGAGTAATTGCTTTACCAATTCCGGTCCGCCTTCACCACATGCCATAGTTCCCAAGGCACCATAACGGGTATGACTGTCTGAACCCAAGACCATCTTTCCACAACCGGAAAGCATTTCTCTTGCGTACTGATGAATAACCGCCTGATGAGGAGGTACATAAACACCGCCATATTTTTTTGCGCAAGAAAGACCAAACATATGATCATCCTCATTAATCGTTCCGCCTACTGCACAAAGGCTGTTATGGCAGTTGGTCAGAACATATGGAACCGGAAACTCCGTTAAACCACTGGCTCTGGCGGTCTGTATAATCCCCACAAATGTAATATCATGGGATGTCAGACAGTCAAATTTAATTTTTAATTTATCCATATTGTCTGATGTATTGTGTTCTTTCAGAATACCATAAGCCATGGTATTTTTTTTGGCTTCTTCTTTTGCCGGTACCGTTCCCAACTTATTTTCTAAAATAGCAGAAGCTGTATTGTCATCTTCAATCAACTCTGTGCCATTTAATAAATATGCACCATGCTTCATTAACTTAATCATGCTGAAACCTCCTCTTCTTAGCGAATGCCAGTCCTCGTTTTCAGTACTTATCCATGCCCGATTATAGATATTATTCTTTTCCATTTCAGATGTTGCTTTTAAGGGGCACTTTCATACATTATAACGTCACCACAATAATTTGTAAAGACTATCCTTTTGTTTTATAATATTCCCAGTATACCATACACTTTTACAAAAATCGAGGTATATTCTTTTGTAACAGTTCAGCCATAGGGCTGTAACGGAAACCGGTCAGGTCTATGAGCTGAGCGCCTGTAAATGAGTAAAACAGTGGCGACAGCCACAATAAGCACGCAGTGCGGTTTTACGAATGGCGCGGGCTGAACGGTTACATTCTTTTATGAAGAATATAGCAAACTACTATCTTTTCCATTAAAAAATGGTATAATAACAAAATATACAAAAACCTATGGAGGAATATTAACTTATGGAACATGAATCATCTAACATACCACTATCGAAACAGGTATTTTCCATACCAAATCTGATCGGATATTTTCGTATTATTCTGATTCCGATCATAGTCTGGAATTACATAAATGCCCAGACTGCATCCGATTATTATTTTGTCACGCTTCTTGTTGCTGTCTCAGGAATCTCTGATGCATTAGACGGACTAATCGCCCGTCATTTTAATATGATTACTCCGCTGGGAAAAGCTTTGGATCCCATTGCCGACAAATTGACACAAGGTGCTCTGGCTATTTGTCTTATAACAAAGTATCCTTTTATGATTGTTTTATTTATTCTTTTCCTGATAAAAGAAACATTCATGGGAATTACCGGTATTCTTTTTCTCCGGCGCAAGGAAGTGTACGGCGCGCTCTGGTTTGGAAAGGTCTGCACTTCTGTGTTGTATGCAGTCATGATCATTCTGATTTTCTTTCCGGAAATTCCTCCCACTGTCGCCAACACCTTCATTTTAATCAGTATACTTTTCATGCTGTATAGCCTGATTCGATATGCTATGGTAAATATCAAAAAGCTATGTCGCCATACCGAAAGAAAAGGAAGACCTTAATGGCCTTCCTTTTCTTCCGATATGGTTTCTTTTTCTTTATTTTTTCTATCTACTCTTGGAAATTCCAAAGTTACCCGAAACAGATCTCCATCCAGATACAGATGCAGTTTTCCTCCCATCAGTTCTGTTAGACTTTTCGCAATGGATAATCCCAATCCGCTTCCTTCCGTTGTACGGGAGGTATCTCCTCTGGTAAAACGTTCCGTCAATTCTTCCGCAGGTATATTCAGTGGGCTTTCCGATACATTCTTTATAATTACAGCCACATGATTCATGCTTCTTTTTGTATCCACATAAACACGACTTCCCGGAAGAGAATACTTGCATGCATTTCCTAAAAGATTTTCCAACACTCTCCATAATCTTCTTCCATCCGCATGAATATAAATCGCTTCTTCCAAAATATTGGCTACTACAGATAGATTTCTTTGTTCAAACTTATCTGCCAGTTCACCAATTGCCTGTTTTGTCAATTCCATCAAATTTAATTCTGTCATTTCCAATTCAATGTTACCACTATTGGCCTTAGAAGCTTCCACCAGATCTTCAATCAGCTGCTTCAACCGTTGGGATTTCTGATCCAAAATCTGAATATACCCCTGTATTTTTTCATTATCGCATTTTTCCCGTTTAATCAGATCCACATAATTTATAATAGATGTCAGAGGAGTTTTGATATCGTGGGAAACATTTGTGATCAGTTCTGCTTTCATTCTCTCATTCTTTGTAGCAGACCGGACAGCATCCTGAAATCCTCCTCCCATCTGATTAATATGCTCCGCCAATGATTTTTCCACACTTCCGGAATACATCTCTTTGACATCGATCTGATAATCTTCTGCTCCTTCAGCTATTTTTTCTACACCTCTGTCAATCTGCATAATCCAGGAGTTTTTTTTCAACAGAATCACCACTGCCAAAATCTGCAATATCAAAAACAGACATAATCCCAATAAACCACTCATGGTAAAGCAGATAAAATTTCCAAATAGATACAGTAAAAACGCCACAATAATCCGGCTGGAAGCCTGAAAATGTCCAAAAATTCTACGAATTCCTCTCCCTGTGCGATGAATAATACTGGTATCCCAATATGTGATTCCGACACGTACCCTGCGGATTATTCTAAGAATGATCCAGACAATTTCCATATACCAGAGCATAACAGCTGCTCCTGCCATCATAACACGTAAAGACAAAGGAATACCCAAACCTCCGCTTCCTCCGGCGATCAGAATGCTCCCAACACTTCCGCCAATAATAACATGCAGAAACACCATCATTTCTCCACTCATCCGATCACCGATAGCAAGAAAATATGCCTTTTCCCCTTTTCGTCTTCCGGCAGATACGATCATATAAATCATACTTCCGAGCCATAGCAAAGCAGACAAAATAATTCCTACCGGTAGCCACATATATAGTGTTCCGCCAAAATTATATATATACATACCGTCACGGATGCTGTCATAAAACGGATATCCCTTAGCTTCCAGCATAACAATAGCAGCTTCATTTCGTCCATCTATCTGCGTATTTAAATATTCGCCGATATCACGGAAACTATCTCGGTTTAACGCCTGTATTTCTTCTCCATTGACATAGAGGAAATCCATTTCTGTGCCATTGATTGTAACGGATTGGGAACCACTTTTATATTGTTCGATCAGTTCTTTTGCTGTAATTCCCTGAACCCCCACAGCATCTACCGCGTTGGATGATGTATTCAGCAGATTCGTATAAACTGCCCCTTCAACATCTGCTACCAAAATAATATTCTGAAGCCCGGAAAAATCACAATAATAATTGGAAAATTCACTTCCAAACTCCTGATACTGTTTTAAAAGCATATAGACTTCCGATTCTTCCATCTGCCAATTTCCCTTTGAAATGGTATAACCACTGGTGGATGGCAGACTATAATCTATATTAATATTATTTCGAATTGTGTGAATTCCAGTTACATAAACATAGTTTTCTCCACCATTTTCCTGTATCACAGTTTTGACACCGGCATCCTGAAGCATTTGCTGCATGCTTCTGTATTCACCATCCCAACTCATAATTGTATCCGCTGTCCACTCAATTTCTGTTCCGTCTTCAGCCCAGAATGTGATGAGATTCTCTGTATGAAATATATGATACAATTCTTCCCCAAGTTCCATATGGGAAAAGAAATCTGACAATGCATCTCCCACAGTATCAGAGAAGAAATGACTATCCTGATATCCGATTCCCATATTCGTATCATCTATGATCTGCTTCCAATGATTCTGGCCTCCGCCCGCTAAAACAATAAAAATAATAATCAATGCTGCTAAAATGCATACACTGATCATATGCAGAATGCCTGCCACCCATTTCCAAACGGATGATTGTTTCCACATTTTTCTGCTCCTTCGCTATAATTTTTCTACTTTATAGCCGATTCCCCATACCACTTTTAAATACTTTGGTTCTTTTGGATTGATTTCTATTTTCTCTCTAATCCTTCGAATATGAACAGCCACCGTATTATCTGCACAGTACGCCTCTTCTTCCCATACTTGCTCATAAATCTGCTCAATAGAAAAGACTTTTCCTGCATTCTTTACCAAAAACAAAAGAATCCGATAATCAATCGGCGTCATTTTTACTTCTTCGCCATCCACAGTCACCTGCTTTTTTTCATCATCAATCCACAATCCCCCCGTTTTATACACCTGTATATTTTCTTCTGCAGCCATAGAACCAAAACTGGTATAACGGCGAAGCTGCGATTTTACTCTCGCCACCAATTCCAGCGGATTAAACGGTTTTGTAATATAATCATCGGCACCAATATTCAGACCCAAAATCTTATCGGTATCTTCCGACTTTGCTGATAAAATAATTACGGGAATCTTACTTTCCTCCCGCAGCTTCAATGTTGTCCGAATGCCATCCATTTTAGGCATCATAATATCCACCAAAAGGAGATGAATCTCCTGTTCCCTGACAATCCTCAGTGCTTCCACTCCGTCATAAGCCTTAAAAATTGTATACCCTTCCTGACTTAAATAAATCTCAATCGCATCAACAATTTCTCTATCATCATCACAAACTAGAATATTATACATACAGTCCTCCACATGCGGCGGCCCAAGGGCCTTAATAGAATTCTATGATTACATAGTAACAATAAAAAATGATGGAATCCAAGAAAAACTCTTAAAAATTCCTTAAATTCATGATACTATAAAATCACAAAAAAATCATCGGCATAAGAAGATTTTTTCTATAAAAATGTAACAGTTCAGCCCTCGCCATTCGTAAAACCGCACTGCGTGCTTATTGTGGCTGTCGCCACTGTTTTACTCATTTACAGGCGCTCAGCTCATAGGTCTGATCGGTCGAAAAATTATGCAAGCATAATTTTCTCTCCCGTTACAGCCCTATGGCTGAACTGTTACATAAAACTTCGCAATCTTCTCCATGCTTTTTAACAAACATCAGCACGCCCTGCCTTGGATCCTTCTTGGATCAGCAGCGCAGAAACGGGGGTTATTCATGAGAACATTTATTACAAAGTATCTGGTATCCGGTCCTAAAATCACACCTTTTGAACACGAACAGACTGACACCAATCAAATCCGATACGAACAATATCTGCGTTCCATTATCGCCAAAGAACGGGGAGAAGTTCCCCATGAATCGGTCAAAATCGGTGCAATCAGTGAATTGGGAATGCCCTGGGAGTACTACGATTCTCCTGGCGATTATTTTCTTTCCATCAAACAATTTTCTTATACACTCACAAAAACACAGGTTATGGCCGCTTTCTGTCTCTCCGCTCCCCGTGACCTCACCCTTTCCCTGGCTCTTTGGAGCTATGCCGCCGTTGAAATTTGGCAGGAGGACCGTTGTATCTGTCATATGGATACGCCACTCTACAAGCCAATGAAACGCATTCCATTTACGGCTTCTCTAAAAGCAGGAATCAACCAGTTTCTTATTCGTATGACCTGTCTGGGAGCCAGAGATACCAGAAATATGTTTGGCATCGAACTATTGGATCACACGGATGAAGTCACCTGTATTCTCCCGGATACCAAACAAGGCAGTTTCTATGAGCAAGGACAGTGTTATCTGTCTTCTATTCAGCTGGAAGAAAATACCCTTGTTATTCCACCTTGCCCATCTGGCCTTACCCTTAGTCTTTCCTATGAATCGGATTCGGAACATCCCATTTATTTAACCGGTTTATCTGCTTATACCATGGAAAAAACAGATCCGCACATTACCTTAACTCTATCGGATCAACAGCATACTCTTAACCGTGTTTTAGAGCGGATCAACCAAATTGTTCCTGACACGAAAACAAAAAAGAATCCCTATGAAATTCTTTCTCTTTCCTGCGAAGGTCCTGAATTTGAGGGAAAACGCCTGAATCTGCTATACTGGATGGCCGGAAAAGCCCTGAACCGTCCTGTAAAATATCATCTGGAATGTCTTGATCAGGCACTCTGTGAAATTGAGCGTCGTACCGATTGTTCGGATTTTTATATGGCGGCTCTGTTGCGCCATATTCATTGTTACGGACTTCCGGAAGAATTAAAATGCCGTACCAGACAGGCCTTCCTGAATTACCGCTACTGGATGACCGAGAACGGTTCTGACGGAATGTGTTTCTGGAGTGAAAATCACTCTCTTCTATTTTTTATCAATGCCTATATGGCCGGTCAACTCTATCCTGATGATCTGTTTTCCCGCAGCCAAAGACTGGGGCATGAGCAGAGTGAATGGGCTTTGTCCTGCATTCAACAGTGGATGAAAGATGTGGTAGAATACGGATTTGATGAATTTTTAAGTGCTGACTATATGTGCGTTACTCTCGGTGCACTTTTAAATGTACTGGATTATGCTCCGAAGCAGGAATCCGAACATGCAAAAAAACTTCTGGATCTTATGTTCCACAATTTTGCCTGCCATTGTTTCCAAGGCGAAATCATTGCTCCGCAGGGAAGAATCTACCGATCTGTCCTTTATCCATACACCCAACACGCCCAGGCTCTGATGTATTTACTGGATTCCGATTGTCCTATGGCAGAATCCGAATGGCTCAGTTTTCTTCTGACCAGCCAATATTCCATTCCGGTTCAGGAAAAAAAGTGGATTAATCAGAATCTCAATATGGCATATTCCAGCAGCAATGCAAGAATCCATCTGTATAAAACATCCGACTACATTCTGACCTCGGTACAATCTCCGAGAACAGACGGCGGTGCCATGTGGTCTCCTGTTCCGGAAGAAATTTTAAACGATACCAGTCTTGAAACCCTTGTCATCCGAAATAAAGCCATGAATGAATGCTTTCACGGTACCAGTCATTTTGAACCCGGAACCTACGGATATCAGCAGCATATGTGTTACGCTGCAATAGGAAGAGAAGCACTTGTCTTTGTTAATCATCCGGGTGAAACCTCCGATCTTTCTTCCATGCGTCCGGGTTACTGGTATGGCAATGGCTTAATGCCTGCTATGAAGCAGCAAGACAATTCCCTTGGATGTATTTATGAATTGAATGACCGTCATCCCGTAGATTTCATTCATTTCTTCTTTCCCAAATGTAAATTTGATTTTTGGAATTATGATGGTACTTGGCTATTTGCCTCCAAAGATGACAGCTATATAGGAATTTGGTGTAACATGCCTCTCATTCCCTGGAACGATCAACTTGTGGATTGTGAATACCGTGCTTATGGTGGTAATATTGCTTCTTTCTGGCAATTGGGGTGTAAAAAAGAATTTGGAACGATGGAAGCGTTTATAACATACTGCCATACATGCTCCCCTGTATTTGAGAACCATACTTTAACCAGTTATATTACCGGCAAAAACGGAGAGAAAAATGAATTCACACTCACTTATGACGAACATGACAATCCTTCCCAATATGTCTGATCGAATAATATCATTAAAACCAATGGCTCTCTGATCGTTAAAAGACAGAAAACGATAGCATCCGCATACGGCTCGTTGTCTGCGCATAAATAAAGTGTGCAGGTTTTGAATACCATTTCTCAGCCTGCACACTTTCCTTTACAAACAATCAAAAAAAGTTTACTATTAAAAATAATCGGAAAAATACGGTTTTTTTGCATCAATCAGCATTTCCAGAGAACGTAGCAAATAATAATCCACTTCCAAATCATCATTATCATATAAATAAGTAGGACGCTTGTATCCCATCATCATCGTTGTCAGTGTGGAAATATCCAATTTCACCAGGTATGATTCTTCATACTCTTCCACTTTCTCACAAATCGCTTTTCCACCCTCAAAATGAAGATAGAAAATACCATTATTCCAATCTGCCACCGGATCGTTTACCTGAAAATAAAATTTATAATTATCATCCTTTACCTGAAATGGATACCATTCCATGAATTTTTTCACGTCCACAATTCTGGCCATAATATAAGGCTGAATCGTCTCTTTAATTTCACTGTCATCAAATTGAAATGCTATGGGATCTCCCGTATAATTATATCCTCTGACCTCTGACACCATGGAATAATGGGCACTGATAAAATTCCAAATTCCGTTTTTCGCTTCCGTATTTAAATAAATAATTTCTTTAATATGCATAATATCATTTTCTATGTAATAAATCACATATCCAAGAGGTTTTTCTTCTTTATTATAATAGACGGCAGCCATCATATCTTCATTATTATCCCACCGCCAATATTCCTCCCATTCAAATTCGCCCCGAAGCAATGCCCCATGATGCTGCAATGCAAAATAATGGTATACATTTTTTAAATCTTCATCATGAATGCTGACCCGTTCCATCATTCCATCTACAGGCCGCTTACTGGGCAACTGTGTATCTTTTATGGTAAATGTCATTTGATCCGATACAATTTCCCACCCTTGTTTTCGGTAAAAGGGAATGGAATAGGGATATAAAAAAGAAATGGTCAATTCATTCTCTCTCATACATTCCAAACCTTTCTGAATAAGAGAATGAGATAAGCCCTTTCCTGTATATTCCGGATATGTCGTTACTCCGGTTAATCCTCCCATATCAAAAATTTCATCCTGAATATTGACACGCATGGGATAAATCACAATCTGACTGGCCAGTTTTCCTTTATAAAAATATCCCAATACATAGGAGAAATCGAAAATCGGCTGCTTTGATTTCTTTATATCTTTATCTGACCACCCGGATTCTTTTAATTCCGATGATGTAACCTGAAATGCATAACGAAGCAAACTGTTGAATTCTTCAATATCACCCTGATCCAATTTCTTAAATACAAAATTTTTATCCAGTTCCATAATCTCCCCATTTCTTTCTGTTCAAACAAACGTTTCATTGCAAATATGGACTCAACCAAGTAACCGATTGCTCATGTGTATATACTAACACATTCTCTATTTGATGCAAGCAGATTTTCCAAAACGATGAGAAACACGCTTTGCGAGTTTCTCACGTTCGCGGACAGTCGCCGTATGCGTATGCAAGCTTCCGCGCACGGCTCGTTGTCTACGCGCAAATACAAATCCCACAGAATATTTCCGTATAAAAATATCCTGTGGGATTTATGTTTTCTGATTACATCCTAACGTTATAAAAATCCTGCTTAATCCAAAATTCCATGAATCGGATTATTTTTCATAGGCATTGCTCTGTGATAACGGGACTCAATAGGAATAACTTTGTTTTCTTCACTGCTTTTCTGTATTTTTTCCATAATCTCCAGAACATGATACGTCTGTTTCCAGCTTTCCCGGTAATCCCGTTGGGTCACCACGGCTCTTGCCATATCAGCCAATCCTAATCCTCTGGAGTTCTCACGATAATCAAAACATAACGGAATTTCTCTCACTTCACCATCTTCTGGACGGAACAGTCTGACCGGTCCACCGAATGTATTGGGATCAGGCACAAACAACGTTCCTTTTGAACCATAGATTTCCAGTCTTGCCTGACCTGGATAATAGACATCAAAGGTTGTAAAAATCGTACCAATTGCTCCATTTTCAAAATTCAAAATACCAGTTACATAAGTGGGTACATCTACATCGATCACCGTTCCGCGGAATGGCTCACTGGTTATCACCCGTTTTTCAAAAGACTTTTTCGTCTTTCCCTGTACACTTTCCACACCTCCCAGTAAATTAACCAGTGCGGTGAGATAGTACGGTCCCATATCCATCATAGGCCCGCCGCCATGTTTGTAATAAAATTCCGGATCCGGATGCCAGCTCTCATGCCCCCGGCAAATCATAAACGCTGCTGCTCCCACAACATCTCCGATAAAACCATCATCAATTAATTTTCGACATGTCTGGATACCCGCTCCCAAAAAGGTATCCGGAGCACCTCCCAGCAAAACGCCCTTTTCTTCAGCTGCTTTTACAAGAAGTTTTCCCTCTTCCAGTGTTGCACCCAGTGGTTTTTCTGAATAAACATGTTTTCCCGCCTGAATAGCCCCCATGCTGACATCAAAATGCTCATACGGTCTTGTCAAATTCAATACGATATCAATTTCCGGATCTGCAAATAACTCTTCCATAGTATCATACAGCTTGGGCACATGATATTTCTCCTGTGCCTGTTCGGCCCGTTCTTTTATTAAATCACAGACAGCCCACAGTTCCAGCTCATGAAATGTCTTTGTAATATTCTCCAAATAAATGCCACTGATTGCACCGACACCCACCATACCGACTTTTACTTTATTCATTCTGCCATTACTCCTCTTCTTTTTTTAGTTCCTATCAGATACATTATCAATTCTCTGATTTTCGACTCTATTTATGACTTGATCTGTATGATCAATACATTTTTGCAGTATTTAAAAATCTTTCTTCCGTCAATCCATGATCGATTGCATACTGTTTTCCTTCTCCTGCCCATACCATACCTCTTTCCATAAGAATCTGAGCATTGGGAGATTTATCAAACACATCATCATGATGTCCCAACGAAGTATAAAAAACACGTCCATTTCCCCAATATTTTGTCCATGCCACCGGCATATCCACAGGTTTATTGGAAATATGGTAATATGGAACCTTAGGGAAACGGGTCGTAGCCAGCACTTCGATGGACGGGTCAATATGAAGATAATAATGCTCACTGCATACTTCAAAATCTTCCAATCCCTCTACAATCGGACTGGAACCATGGCAAATATTTACCGTATATTCAATTCCATCTCCGCCCGGATGGCTGACCCACTGGCCTCCTGTCATAAATTGCCATTGAACACTTTGACGGAACGAGTCACACATTCCTCCATGGCATCCGGCCATACCTACACCGGATCCCACTGCCTTTGCCAAATTGTCCACATATTTATTGTCAATTTCTCCCATCGTCCAACAAGCAACTACCAAATCCAGCTCTTTCAAATATTCCAAATCCCCCAATACTGCCAGCGTATCACTGATCTTACATTGATAATCATGTTTTTCCAGCAAACCGGCAAACCGTTTTGATGTCAATTCAGGCTGATGTCCATCCCATCCTCCCTTTAATATTAATGCCTGCTTCATTTGCTATCCCTTCCTTTCTCCAATCAAATATGACAATGAATTCCTTCTTTTCTTCTATAGGATTCAAATGCTGTATCTACCACAGTCATTACCCTGAGTACCTGTTCCGGTTTTACAATTAATTCTGCTCCCTCATCCAAAACCGCCACAATATTTTTATAATAATCGGACCAATCGGTCTGTACGGTTGGCAGCTCCAATTCTTTCATCGTAAATGCTGGTCTTGGTACCATGGTTCTTGTCGGTCCTGCTTCTGTATAAACAATATCGTCAGCCCATTCCATCTGCGCATCTGTGGCCAACTGAACCATCTTTCCCTGACAGCTCCAATCCTGAACAACCGCCGTTCCATCGGTACAGGATACATGCCATCTCGGATGATTGATAAAGCAATTGGTTGCCATCTCTAAAAGTGCAGATATTCCATTTTCGAAATATAAAAATAATTTGATATTGTCATCCACCTCTTCTGAGAAGATACTCTGCAGATGTGCATCCACGCACACCACAGGAGAATCGATCATAATAAGAAGCTGATCAATCAAATGTACTCCCCAATCAAGGAGCATACCGCCTCCATTCACCTTATGTCCGCGCCATCCGTGCATGGCACCTCTGGATCCCTGAACACGACTTTCAATGAAATAGGGCTTTCCGAGTATTTCTTTACCGATAATTTCCTTGACAATACAAAAGTCCTTATCCCATCTCCGATTTTGATGAACGGAGAAAAGACGTCCGGTTTCTTTCGCTACCTCCATCATTTCCCGCAGCTCACTGGAATTGAGTGCCACCGGTTTTTCACAAATCACATGTTTCCCTGCTCTGAGACAGTCAATCACCAGAGGTTTATGGAAATCATTGGGCGTAGCCACCGTCACCAAATCCACTTCTGAATCTTCCAGAAGCTCATTTAAGCTGCCATACGCATATAATCCGTTCTCTTCTGCCTTTTCTCTGGCTTCCTTGCGTATATCCCATACTCCTTTTACTGTGATGGCATCAATCTTTTCCGTAATATTTTTCCAATGCCATCCTCCCATTCCTCCAAATCCAATAATGGCAAGTTTATGACTCATTTTTCTTTCCTCTCCTCCTGCATCATTTAAGAAAATAAACGTGATCATCTATATGTGCATTATAGCATGAAGTGTTCCAAAAACAGCGGACATAACAAAGGATTTTATAGACATTTATTGCGGTTTTCGCTATAATGTATTTAATATTTTTGTTTTGGTTTTTTTTGATCCGGAGGTGATTTATGTTTCCATTTTATGAAGAAAAATACTTGGACCTTCAAATTTCCACTGGGACAGGTATGAACTTTCCCCCCCATCTTCATAGTGCCATCGAAATCCTCTTCATCAAAAAAGGAACTCTCAACGCCCAGTGTTCCAATTCCGTTTATACCATGAATGAAGGAGATTTTCTTATTGTCTTTCCCAATACCATACATGCCTACGAAACACCCGGAGAAGAGGCACATCTTTCCATGATTATCTGCCATCCCCGTTTATTTGGTGATTATCTGAACGAACTCATGCATGCCGTACCTTCTTGTCCCGTCATACCGTCTGCTTTTCTGCATGACGATATTCCCTATGCCATGAACCGTCTGGTAGAGGAATATCAGTCAAATAATGCTTCCCGTGCCGTTTGCCGCGCACTGGTTCAGTTGATTTTATCAAGAGCATTTCCCCTTCTGCAATTGCAGGAAAAGCATTCCACCGGGGAATCGGATCTTCCCAGCCGGGTCATTACCTATATTTCCCAAAACTTTCGCCATCCCCTTTCTTTAGATGATGTGGCAAAGCAGGTGGGCGCCAGCAAATGTCATCTTTCGCATATGTTTTCGTCTAAACTGCATACCTCATTCCATCGCTACATTAACAGTTTTCGTTTAAATCTGGCACAAAATTTACTGTGTAACACTGATCTCGATATCTCAACGATCAGCCAGGAATGCGGGTTTGAAAATCAACGAACTTTTAATCGGGTATTTTTACAATATTGTGATACTACCCCCAGTCAGTACCGTATCTCTTTTTTAAAAAAGGAATCAGACAAAAAGTGACGATATACCTTTTGTCTGATTCCTTTTCTTCTTAATTAGGTATTTTGGAATTTTTTATCTGAAAGTCATATTCAAGCACATTCAACCATAAACCCGAATATTCTTCATACAAACTTCTCCTCTGGCAGCTGTAACCTGTATCATTAACTTTCCTCCCGCTCCTTTCAAATCATTGGTAAGAGGATTCTGATCTTGAAACGGATCAATCAACTGACAAATTTTTTTATGGCCCACACATGTTCCCTGATAAAGCGGATGTTTATTTCCGCTTCCTTCGTCCACATAGATACGAAAACTTTCAATTCTCTGTCCCTTGGCAATATCTTCTTCCAGCACGACATATCGTATTGATGTATATGGCACAGACAATGGAATAGAATAAACCGGCTGTGATAAATTTCCTTCTTTTTCTACTTCCACAGAAAGTTCTTTTCCAAATTCTTTTCGGATCCATTCTCCCAGCTCTTTTAATCGTTTTACATCACGTTCGTCCAAAAGGCCGTCACGATTAGGGGGAATATTTAAATTCAGCGCTGCATTGGCACCAACCGAAGACAGATAAATTTTACACAAATGTTCCAAAGAATAGGGTTCCTCCTGGGGATGCCAGAACCATCCCGGCCGAATCGAAGTATCGATTTCCGCCGGTGCATATACCAATCCTTTAGAATATAAAATATTACTCATAGAACCGATATTTTGATCGGTATTATACATATAACTCAGATCTCCTTCTCCGGCAAGAGGTCCCGGTCCGGTCTGCACCTCACTGTAGTGACATAACTCTGACGGCACAACAGACCATTCCGCATATCTTGCAATTCCCGCTTCATTGCCGCACCAACGCACATCAGGACCAAAATCATTGAAAATGACTGCATTAGGCTGATATTTGCGAATCAATGAAAAATAGCGTGGAAAATCATATTCCTGTTTTTTTCCATTCGGTCCTTCACCGCACGCATTATCAAACCAGACATAAAAAATCTCACCATATTCTGTCAAAAGTTCTGTCAGTTGATTGCAGAAATAATCATTATATTGTGGTGTTCCATAATATGGCGAATTTCGATCCCAAGGGGATAAATAGAATCCGAATTTAATACCGCCTTTTTTGCAGGCTTTTGCTGCCTCCATTACAATATCTCTTTTTACCGGTGAATTTTTTACACTATGTTCTGTATATTTCGATGGCCACAAACAAAATCCGTCATGATGTTTTGCGGTCAAAACCATTCCTTTCATTCCGGCTGCCTTTATCGCTTCTACCCATTGATTACAATCCAATTTTACCGGGTTAAAAATAGATTCCGGTTCTGTTCCGTTTCCCCATTCCAGATTTGTATACGTATTCGGGCTAAAATGGATGAATGCATAAAATTCCGTATCAAACCAATCCATCTGTCTTTTTGAAGGCTTCACCAAAGCCGCCTCCTGTAAAAAATCTTTCATTGAATCCTCCTTAGAATTTGATGTTGAAGTACTTTCATATCCTCTTCAAATTGTTTTTCCTCATCATCTTTTACAAATTCCAACATATATGGAATATCCTTTTCCTTTAATATATGGGTATAATCTTTCCAGTAATTCACCCCATCTTCCAAAGGCTTTCTGATATTTCCCTTTTCCCAGAAAAACGTATGAACATTACAAATTATTTCTTTCAAATGGCATAGTTCGTTCATCCGTTCTTCATGGGATATATCCGGATTCGGCTGCCAATATAAAAATAAGTTCGGTTCTGCCGTTTCTTTTATAAGACGCAAAGCACTCTGCCAATCCTCCGTGAGCGTATTGCGATGATACTCTAAAGCAATATTCATTTTTTTCTCTGCTGCCATTTTACAAACTTGTTTCAGTTCTTCTTCCAACCTTTGAAAATATGCATTCTCTGCATTCCGGCTGCTCACGGTCCCTGCCCAGATCCGAATGTAGTTACATTGTAAACAAGCAGCTGTTTTTAAAACTTTTTTAAATTCTTCTTTCCATTCCTTTTGTTCACCCAGACGATAATATGATCCATAGGAAAATACTTCGATTCCGTTTTCCCTTGTTTGTCTTCCTACTTTTTCTGCATTTTCATAATCTCCTGATGGCACATGGACGTCTCCTCCCCACTCGATAACATCCACTGCATTCTTTTTACAAAGTGCTATAATCTCATCTGTATTCTTACCACGGAATGTTACTGATACCAGACCGCTCTTCATATCTTCTCCTTCTGTCCTCCCTATCTCCATTTTATAGTTTTTATATATGACTTTATTATGCCATGCTATCCAACATATCCTCTGTCACTTCATAGCGCGGATTTCCATTTTGAAAAGCTTCATATTCCTTCATCATGTATTCTCCCATACGAAATACTTCTTTTGTCATGGAACCTGCCCGATGAGGAGAAAGGAAAATATTGGGAATATCCCATATATCATCCTCAGCACTTACCGGTTCCGGATCTGTCACATCTAAAAGAGCGGTTCGATTCGGTTCATCCTTCATTGCCTGTTTTAATGCGGCAATATCCACCTGTGCACCCCGCCCGGTATTGATGAAGGTAGCATTTGGTTTCATTTTCGAAAACAGCCGCCCATTCAAACATCCTACAGTTTCCGGTTTATTAGCCAAATGATTGGAAATCGTCTGACAGGTTTCAAATATTTCATCCAGATCCGCTTTATGTACGCCCATATCCTTTGCTTCTTCTTCTGTCAGATGATGAGAATATACATAAATCTCAATTTGACAGGCTTTTAATAATTCAATCACATGTCTGCTGATCATTCCCAATCCAATGATCCCAACTTTTACACCATAATTTCCGGGAAACGTTTCCACATAATCTACAACATTCTTGATCCCTTTATGATAACGGGACTGCATCTGAAAGTATCCCTTATTGGCCAATATAATTTGCGCTGCCGTAAACTCTGCCACAGGAATGGCATTGGCAACCCAGGCACTAAAAATCCGGACACCGCAGTGCAGATATGGTCTGGCAAAATATCCCACACTTCCTGCAGCATAAAATACTGCTTTTAATGCCGGAAAATATCTGCGTATTTCCTGTTCCGAAAACCGGGGCATTCCCCATGTGGAAAAAATATATTCTACGTCCTGATAATCCATTGGATTCTTCATAAATTCCTCTGTGGAAACCATTCTGCTATTTCCGATCTGTTCTTCTGTAAAACACCGTTTCAGATTTTCTTTTTTCGATGTTATAAACAAACGTTTCATACCCTTGCCTCTCTTTCACCTAACGCGACTGATTTCCGTTGTCTTCCAGTTTTTCCAGATACCCTTTGTTCTTTTCACGATATTGGGCCCAGACCACCTCAAACCAATCATTTTCTGGGGGAATCGGCTTTACCTTTTCCAATCTGCTGATAAATGTTTTTCCATCCCAATCTGTCACTATTTTCCATTGTTTATCCCAGTCCTTCTCTCCGGCACCATCCGTCTTTTCATCCAGATTCTCTGTTTTTTCAACCATGGCACTGCCACGATTGCCAAAAACCTCTGCTGATACAATCATTGCGGACAAAACAGCACTCTGCGTCAGCAGCATATCATATGTCTGAAACAGTACAGGTAACTGCCTTTCATCGGTTATCGATACAAGATCAAAGAAATTTTGTATTTCTTTCTCGCTATCCTGCAAAAATCGGCGCATTTCTTCCAAATTTCTCATATGTGCTGCAATGGATGACATTTTTTTCTGACGGCGTTCCCGATAACACATCACATCTTCTCTTCCCGCCTTTTCTTTTGCTTGTGTCTCGTGTACCTGGGCAATCCAATGTTCTGCCTTTGCAATCCATTTTCTTTTTTCTTCTTCCTCCAATCCCTGCTTCTCTTTTTCTATTCCACTTTCCAAAAATGAAGTCGCTTCTGACATAATATGGAGTGCTGCACGCATGGAACCGACTTGTGTGGAATTCAAGGCCGTTCCTCCAGGACGATATGGACCAAATGTACCGGCAGCTTCCCCTGCCACATAAAGCCCTTTCACAGAAGACTGCCAATTTGTATCCACCGATATTCCCCCATTGTGATGCTGTGCACAAACCATAATTTCCAATGGTTCCTGATACAAATCAATTCCATGGTTGCGATATAATTCAATAGCCATTGGATTCATTTTTTTCAAACGGTCTATAGGCGTTCCGTCCAAAGCGTTGCAACGCTTTAAATATTCATATGCTTCCGGCAAAAGATGTGAAAAATCAGAAAGGTTGCTGGGATTTCTTCTAAAATCCATATATACTTTTCGCCCTTTTAAAATGGTTTCCCGGTAAACCAAACGGTCAATAAGAGAAGATGTTTCTGCCTTTTTTACATCAAACGGCCATTGATATCCTTTTAGGAAAACAAATCCGGGCATTTCATCTGCCTTTTCATGCTCCAGTAAAAATTCCCGCTCCACTCCGCTTGAATCCACAGAGATATAACGGGGAATTGCTTGCTGATACGTTCCGGAAACATTCCATCGAAACGATACCGATGCCAGCCCATATTGCCATTCCTGAAGGTTTCTGCCGCAAACTCCTTCTTTTAGTAACACACCGCTCATCCCCGTCTGGCTTTTCGGGTAAACACTATAATAATAGCATCCGCTGGGTCCACCGGTACACCAAACAATATTTCGTACAAAAATCAAATGAAAAAGCGATTTTTTGTCCTCATTTTCTTCCAGACATAACAATGCACATACCCTGTTGTTTTCTGTAAATACACGTACAGCCATACAGGAATCCCAAATGGGAATCTTTTTCTTTTTCACTTCCTTTTCCAACACCTGTGTCATATACCGGGAAGTAAGAGGCCCTGCTGAAGTCGCACGTTTCGTAGCATCATGATCCGTCTGATATCCCACATATTCCCCCAATGCATTGGTCGGAAAGGGCACTCCCAGATTAACCAGTTTCATAAAACACTGCACAGATCCGGCCGCTTCCGCCAAAGCAATATCCCCTTCCACGCCGCCGCCCGCATAAAGAGTCTTGGCCATATCATAGACAGAATCCGGATGTTGTCCACAAAGCGATAATTTATAATACGTTTGCTTGTCACTGCCGGTATTGCGTGAGGTTCCTTTCATGAAACCATCTGTCACCATGATCATATCCCTTTTGCCCAGATGCCATAACCAATCTGCAGCATTCAAAGCTGCACATCCGCTTCCCACC
Organism: Lachnospiraceae bacterium; assembly: GCA_026169045.1. Taxonomy (GTDB): domain Bacteria; phylum Bacillota; class Clostridia; order Lachnospirales; family Lachnospiraceae; genus Fimimorpha. The sequence continues at coordinate 22,718 of JAPFDH010000043.1, forward strand.
ACCACGGTATCGATCTGATGTATCTTCATCCCCGTTCTCCTTCTCGACTTTGTTTTTATGTAACATCGAAACCTAAGGTACTACAATTGTCTGATATGAAATCCTCCATCTACATTGATGGCATCCCCCGTTGTATATAAAAAGCGGTCACTGCATAGAACGCTGACGACTTCCGCCACATCCTCAGGTGTTCCCCATCTGGCAATCGGAAATTCTCCACTTTGGATGAGTTTGTCATACTTTTCCTGTACCTTACTGGTCATATCCGTACGTATTACACCCGGCCTTACTTCATGAACCAATATTTGCTCCGGAGCCAGTCTCGCAGCATACAATTTTGTCAGCATAGAAATTCCTGCTTTTGATACACAATATTCTCCACGATTTAGCGAGACTACTTCCGACGAACAGGAAGAAATATTTACAATCGTTCCCCTCTTCTTTCCTTCCACCGGCTGCTTTAACATTTGTTTTGCAACCTTCTGTGTTAAAAACATATTGCTTTTCATATTGATTCGTAAAACCCGGTCAAAACTCTCCTCTGTCATCTCCAGAAGATCAGCCCTGATATTGGGAGCCACACCGGCATTATTCACCAAAACATGAATACCTCCAAAAACAGAAACTGTTTCCTCTACAATTCTGTCATGACTCGTTCTATCTCCCACATCCGCCTGAATATAATGGCTTTTAATTCCCATTTCTTTCAATTCTTTTTGATTTTGTTCATAGGCATCTGCACTACTGCTTCCCACAAGTACCACCTGATACCCGTCCATTCCCAGTTTCTTTGAAACTGCAAATCCGATTCCTCGGCCTCCTCCTGTCACAATTGCTGTCTTTTTCATTTTCTTTCCTCTTTACCCCATTTTTTCTCTTTGCTCTGCTTCTTTTCTGGCTTCCTGATACAATTTGGCATAAACTTCCTTATCCCGTATGACACATCCGGTTTTTCCGTGATCCCTCATAATCTGTGTACATTTGCTACATGTAATACAACACTTTTCCGGATCCATTTTACCTGTTCTTAAAATATCTTTTGGTGCAAGCGGATAAGCAAAACTGGAACGGCCAAGTCCCACAAAACTACAGGAATGATCTTTTAAATTAGCTGCCCCGGCATAGGGAATCCATTGTCTCAGCCAGGTATACCCATTCCCTACCACAGGTACATTCCCCGCTGCCTGCTGAATTTTTCTGGTAAACGAAAACAGACGGTCAATGCTTTGTAACGGATGCTCTTTGGGAACAGGAATACCCATACTGGACAAATCAAACGGCCGGGTCACCTGGGGATAAATATAATACGGATTTCCCGCTGAATTGCTGAGCAATTCCACTCCCGCTTCACACATTTGTTTTACCAGCAAAAGGGGTTCTGTCTCATCAAACTTCCACATATCATCTTTATCACATCCAAATCCATATGGATACGGATGTGCATCAAACACATTAAACCGACAGGCTACAATAAAATCACTTCCCATAGTCTCTTTTACTGCACGTATTGTTTGCAATAAAAAACGACTTCTGTTTTCAAAACTCCCCCCATATTTTCCTTTTCTTGTGTGACTTGCCAAGAGTTCACTGATCAGATAGCGATGACATGCCTTAATATCCACACCGTCAAATCCTGCTGCTTTTGCCAGGCGGGCTGACTCCACATAACGATCTGTCAGACGGTCTAAATATTCATCCGTTACTAAAGGAGTATGGTCATTGACGCCACAACGCCCATCAAGAATGGGATCATGTTGCGGAATCATCGGTTTTGCGGCATGTCCCACCGGCCGACTGTATCTTCCGGAATGTGTCAACTGCAAAATATGAATTTGATGAAACTTCTCTTTTTCTGCTGTCTTTTTCACATCCTCCATTAATTCTGAAAACTGTGTCAGATTCTCCCTTGTCAGCATCATCTGAAGTTCATTGGCTCGCCCTTCTTCCACCACTGCATTGGCTTCCCACCACAAAAGCCCTGCTCCTCCTTCGGCAAATCGTTTATATCTCCGCTTAACCAATTCACTGGGACTTCCATCCCGATTGGAATCACATCCCTCCATAGGAAGTACTGCAAGAGCATTGGATGCTATTTTTTTACCGACACGTACCGGATTTTGAAAAACAGACATATCCTCATTTAAATGTATTGACACATTCAATTTTTTTATTTCTTCTTTTAAGTCTTCCAGTGTTTTATAATGAAATTTTTCATGATCTGCCATGAATGTTCCTCTCTTTCCCATTGATAAAAAGCACTGCAAAAGAAGCTTTTTTCTTCTGCAGTGCTGTTTCATTCACACGGCATCTGCTGCAATCATCAGCATTTGCCTATTTTTTTTACCAATACATTTTCCAATCTTTTGCCAGACGGGTCAAACCTTCCATGTAGAAGTAATCTCCCCAAATACAACATTCGTCATCGCCAAGACCACCATCGCCTTTATCTTTACAATAAACACCATGTTGAAGAAGTCCATTGGATTCTACACCTTTTGTTGTATAATGCTCTGCCAAATTTCTCATAATGCTGACTGCAGCATTATGATATACTTCTCTCAGAGGATCATCTGCATCCAAATATTTCTCCAACTCCAATAAAGCACATGCTGCTACCGGTGCTGAGGAAGTATCTCTCTGCACATCATCTTCTGTAAACATCAAATCCCAATCACATATTAAATCGGAAGGCAGACGGTTCAGGAAATAATTGGACACACGCTTTGCCACTTCCAAAAGTGCCTTTTCCTGTGTATAACGATATCCAATAGCCAAGCCATACATAATCCAAACCTGGCCTCTTGCCCAACAGGAATCATCGTCATATCCCTGTCCCTGCCAACCACGAACCGGTTCTCCTGTCAATTCATCCACTTGATAACACTGATAAGTAGATGCGTCATCTCGTACCATACAGCGAATCGCCTGTGCCAAATGACTATATGCTTTATAATTATACTCTCTATCCTGTGTCATAGTAGACGCCCAGAACAGCAGCGGTACATTCATACAACAGTCAATAATAAAATCTCCCTGTGCATTACGGTTTCTCACCTGAATAATACCGGCATTTCTGCAAAAACGTTTTGCCAGTAATTTCGCTGCTTTTAAGGAAACTTTTTTTGCCCTCTGACTTCCGGTCAACTTATACTGTGCAACGGAAGACGGAATATATAAAAATCCAATATCATGATGCCATACCGCCTCAGGAGTCTCCACACATTTTTTGTAGTCTTCCAACTGCGCCTCGGCTACAGCCCGGTAGACTTCATTTCCGGTCAGTTCATAAGAAAGCCACAACATACCGGTCCAAAAACCGCCTACCCAGTCACCACCTAACATTTCCGGTGTATTTAATAACTGCTTATACATTAAATCTGTACTGCTTGGACTAGGATGGTAATGTACAAAATCCCCCATGACATCCCATACCTTTTTTACAGCATAGTCCACTGCATCCTTCACAAAATCCGTATTTCCGTCAAATCTTTCCGGATTTTTCACTTCTTCCAAGCAAATTCTCCCATAATCGATCATACCCACTCATCCTCCTTAAGTTCTGTCATATTTGATTAGATTTGTATGGTTTCTTGCTCTTTCATAGTACATATTTTCCATTATAATGTCAAGAATGTTTGGATATTTTATACAGAAATCTTTGTATAAAAAATCCATGTCAGGGAAATACTGTTTGATAAGGTATTGAATCACTATGAAAGGAAAATTCATTCATCTTTATGTATGATATCAGACAAAACTTTATCAAATGCGGAATCATGGGATGGTGCATGGAGGTTGTTTTTACAGGAATTCATTCCATCGCACGCCATGATCTCAAAATGATGGGACAAACATCCATTCTTATGTTTCCCATATATGGAGCAGCTGCTTTTTTGGGTCCCATTAGCAGCCGATTAAAAAATTATCATGTATGGATAAGAGGAATCATCTACACCTGCTGCATCTTTACCGTGGAATATTTCAGTGGTATGTTATTAAAGAAAAACCAAATGTGCCCATGGGATTATAGCAAAGCCAAATTTAATATCCATGGTTTAATTCGATTAGATTATGCTCCGCTTTGGTTTACAGCAGGACTTATTTTTGAAAAAATAATTTCCACAGATAACACGTAAAAAGTTTTTAGATTATTGGAAGTTTACAATGTTTTTAAAAATATCTTTGGAAGTTTCCATAGGGTCAGCATTATTAATCAGAAAGATACCATATTCACTATCCTTATAAATAGAATCAAACAGTTCGATTCCATCTATGGAGACCCCACACGCCTCTGTATATTCTCCATTTAGATTTCCCTCATCGTCCACCTTCTCAAATGTCAGCAATTGGTCTTCATGGCCGGTAAGTTCCTCCTCCGTAAATACCTCTTTTATTGGTACAAACATTTCACTGCGGGCGAACCGGGCAGCATTATCAAGATCACAGATCATTATATCGATTTCTTTTCCAGCAGCCATCGCAGAAACTTTTGCCACATTTGCACCCCCATATAAATCCTTTTCCCCTTCGCCCAAATACATGGAACGAATCTCCACAGATGTTTCTTCCCCATCTGTATAATTACTGATCCATTCTGTGGCTTCCGAATCAAACGACTCCGGAAAAACAGATGAACCGGCCGCCAATATCTGGATTGACGGAGTCTCCTCTGATGAACAGGCGGAAAGACAAAAAGAACTGGTTACAACGAATGTCAACAAACAAATCAGCTTTGATACACATCTTACCTTCATATGTATAGCTCCTTTCTACACTTTACAGATTGTTTCCCATTCTATCCATAACCAGGTTCATTTCGTACAGACAAAAAAATACTCTTGTAAAAAAATCCAACAAATTATCCTTTTTGTACTATTTTCGTACAAAACGAGGTGAATGTAAAATGAAAAAGAATACCCCCTCTGCTATCCTTTCCATTAAATAAGGAACACATTTTGAAACTCAATCAGGAGGTTTTATAAACATGATAGATTCATCTTCAGAACTTCAAAGCTATTTGTTGGATCATCAGGATGATTTAGTAACTCATATTATCCAATTTAATGAATTAATGAATCGATATCAAGCTGCTATCAAAGAAGTTTCCACTAAACTTGAAATTCTAAAAAGTGATTTTCAAATCCGAAATCATCGAAGCAGCATAGAAAACATTCAGTCTCGTATTAAAAAACCCGTTAGTATCTTAAAAAAACTCCAGAGAAAAGGAATTGAAGTAAATCTGGATACCATTCGTTCTGAATTGAATGACGTGGCAGGTATTCGTGTTATCTGTCCGTTTATTGATGATATCTACATGGTTGCCCAAAAACTGGCCCAGCAAGATGATATTCATGTAATCACTGTAAAAGATTACATTAAAAATCCCAAAAGCAGTGGTTACCGCAGCTATCACATGATCATTGAAGTACCAGTCTTTTTTATGGATGCAAAAGAATTGATGCGTGTAGAAGTACAGCTTCGAACTGTTGCCATGGATTTTTGGGCCAGCCTGGAACATCAAATTAAATATAAGAAGGAATGTACCCATGACAAAGAATTAGTACGGGATTTAAAATTATGTGCCGACACCATTGCAGAGACAGATCTTCGCATGTTAGAACTTCGTGAACGAATGGCGCGGTCAAACATGTGAATCATCTTTTTGTTTGGATTCCCTTTGCCGTTTAACAATCTGATCAAAAATCTCTCCTGAAAACAGATCTTTCAGCATACGAATCGTAGGTTCCGGTTCTGCTTTCATACCATTTTTTGCCCAGTTTGACACCACACCAGTCAATCCAAACGCATAAAAATTTGCAATCACCCGCACCTGTCCCGGATCTAAAATCTGATCGCCTTCCGTGTTTAAAAGTATATTTTGAACTAAATTTACATAAAACTCCATAAGACATTCGGAAAAACTATTCTGCCCCTGAATATGCAAAACCTTAATATAAAACTCTTTGTTTTCCTGCATATATTTGCACAATGCCAGAAGGGATTCCGCCCAATTATCCACAGAATAATCCATACCAATTATTGGCGTAATTTCAGAATAAAAAATCCAATTAATGACATCATATTTATCTTTAAAGTGATAATAAAAGGTGTTTCGGCTGATATGACAATGGTTTGCAATGATTCCAACCGATATATCATTAAACTCCATTGTTTTTAAAAGCTGCTTAACTCCCTTTGCAATCATATATTTTGTAAATTCAGATGTAGACACATATTCACCACCTTTTTACATTTTATCGTAAACTTAGCTATTTATTATAGCATTTTTTTTTGTTTTTTCAACATCACCGATTATAGGAAAAGAGGTATTTATCCATGCTGGAAAACATATTTCGATTGACTGTTGCCATTCTTCTGGCTTTTGGTTCCGGAAAGCTGGCATCCAAACTAAAAATGCCCTCTGTATTAGGTTTTTTAGTGGCAGGCATGGCACTGGGCCCCCATGCCATTCATTTGCTTACGCAAGATATGCTGGACTCTTCAATTTATCAAACCTTAATTTCTTATCTGGAATGCTGCATGGGAGTCATGCTTGGCAGTGAAATGATATGGAAACGGATGCGTTCCTACGGAAAACAAATTGTTATCATCACATTATCCCAGTCACTTATGACATTTTTTGTAGTAAGCCTGGCATTTTCTGTCATTTTTTACTTCATGAATATTCCGGTTTTTCTTGGTCTGATTTTTGGGGGGATTGCCTTGGCAACTGCCCCTGCTCCGGCACTTTCCATAGTTACAGAATATAAAACCGATGGACCGGTTACCAAAACACTAATTCCATTGGCTGTCATCGATGATGTTATCGCCATATGTGTTTTTCTGTCTGTTATGGGGATAGTCCTTCACCAAACCGCCAATGGTTCTGTACCAGGAAATTTAATGATTTTAGTTATAGGTTTACCGATTCTTATCGGAATCCTGACCGGATATCCTACGGCTCTTATTTTGAGAAAAATACATTCGCCCAAACAACGTGCTGCTATCCTTTTTGGCGGGGTTATTCTGACTGCAACCATCACACTTTTTGTCAATACATACCTTATGCCGCTTCCAATTCTCAATTTTATGATGAGTGGAATGGTCTATTCAGCTGTATTTTCCAATCTTCTGGAAGAATCGGTACTGGAAGATACCATGAAATATTGCAATCCTATTGTAGGAGCCTGCTTTACTCTAATCATTCTCAACTTGGGAGCTCCTCTGGATTATCATCTGATTTTAGGAGCAGGAATATTTACTGCTGTCTATATAATTTCCCGTGCCGTCGGAAAAATGGGAGGAGCTGCATTGGGCGCGCAGCTTTCCCATGCAGCACCTACTGTCAGAAAATATCTCGGAATGACCATTCTCCCCCATTCCGGAGTTTCTTTGGTACTGACAGGAATCGCCATTTCTGCCTTAACAGGAAACTACCAACAATACGGTGATATTGTTCGCGGAACCATAGCCGCTGCCGCTGTGATAAATGAAATAATCGCTGTATTTATTGCCAGACAAGGATTTAAACTGGCCGGAGAAATAGGAGAAGCCAGTATAGACACTCAAACCATGAAAGGATGATAAGATTGAAAATTAAAAAGTAGAGGGTATCATTTTTTTGCATGGCAAACAAGCCATCTGTGATGGCTATTTTAAAAATTGAATATTCAGAATGTTAAGGTTATGCAGTTGCTGACTTGATCTTATAACCTTGATTTTTTG
>JAPFDH010000063.1 GCA_026169045.1 Lachnospiraceae bacterium
GACAGCCCACTCGCCTCCCCGTGATTTGTAGTATACCGAGTTCCCTACAAGAAAGATTATAGAAAAAGAATAGGCTCAGAGAAATATTTTCATAAAGTTTTGTGCCTGAGCGAAGCGAAAGGAATGGATATAAAAATGAAATTAGGAGTAGTCGATGTAGGCGGAGGATTAAGAGGAATCTATGCTGCCGGTATATTTGATTTTTGTATTGAACAAAATATTCAATTTGATTGCTGTATTGGAGTATCTGCCGGGAGTGCAAATATTACTTCTTACCTTGCCGGGCAAAAAGGGCGCAACTATCGTTATTATTGTGAATATGCCATGCGAAAAGAATACATGGGACTCGGAAATTTTATCCGAACAAGATCGTATATTAATATGAATTATGTATATGGCACCTTAAGCAATTCCGGTGGTGAATATCCTCTTGACTATACGGCATTGAGCAAAAACCCTGCCGATTTCTTTATCGTTGCAGAAGAAGCCGTTACAGGAAAAGCAAAATATTTTGACCGCAATGATATGGCACAGGATCAATACCAAATACTCATGGCATCTTCTTCGATCCCGGGTGTAAATTGTCCTTATGAAGTTAACGGTGTCTTATATTTTGATGGAGCATTGGGAGACCCTGTTCCTATCCAAAAGGCTTTTGAGGCAGGGTGCGATCGTGTCGTTTTAATATTAACCAAACCGGTATCTATTCCCCGCGAACCCGGACATGATCCCTTTCTGGCTCGAATGATTCAACGAAAATATCCTGTCTCGGCAGAAAAAATAAGAAACCGTGCACAAATATACAATGAATCGGTGGAATTGGCCAAACAATATCAAAACGAAGGAAATGTATTGATCCTTTCCCCAGATGATACTGCGGGGGTAACTACGCTCTCCAGAAATCGTCAGGCTTTGGATCGTTTATATCAAAAAGGATACCATGATGCTGCTGCAATTTTAGAATGGCTTTGTCCCTAAAAAAATGAGCCGACCTTACAATCATTCGTTTTATCCTTCGAACTCTTGTAGGTCGGCTCAATTATCATTCCATCAGATATCTCTATTCATTACCAAGCCAAAATTTCTCCTGTAATCGTCTCTTTTTTCTCTTCTGTACGGTCAAAAAGCACGGCTTTTCCATATCCAAAACAATTCTCCCAGTACAAAATATCCGTTGGTGTCATTACCTCTTCATGACACAGGAAAAGAACATACTCCTTCTCACCGGCAAGAATGCGAAGACCCTCCGCCCGTTTGGAATCCAGCTCATCCTTATATCCGGCCAAATGCAAACCAATACGTTCCACAGAAACAGGGACTGCCTTTTCTTTTTCTCCCCCATTAACTATAGTGATTCGGCTGAATGTCCCTTCTCCCTCTGCAGTTTCCCAGTATGTCTGATTTTTTCCACGCTCATTATAATGGCTTGAAATAGAAGTATCTAAAATTTTTCTTTCCTTTGGCTGATCCACTCTTGTCAACCATGCTCTGGTTTCTTTACCTTCAAACGCTACTCCCCTATCAGTGAGAACCGCTTTTCCCTGACGGCCAAAGTGGAAATATGTTTCATAGCTGTGACTTCCCTTTCCATAAAAATCATCCACAATTACAAAAATATCCGGTTTAATCCATATCACTTTTCTATTAGCCAAAACTCCTTCATCCAGGTATCCAATGTGACTTCCTTCCACAAATGCACCTGTCTTTCCCTCAAAATACTGTTGTTTCAGACAGGTACAAAGATTTTTATAGGTCCAGGAATTCTCACATACAGAAAATGGCTTACCATCCATTAAAACCACATTGTGAGCTGCAGGTTCTTTTAAATCATAACGAATCTGACTGTCCACATATGTCGCCCTTCCCGAATCCACCAAAATATCTTCTCCATTCAGGACGAGATCCACATGCAGCTTGTCCGCATGACCATGTCCGCCTCCTGTTTCGCCACAGTAAAAATGGAGTACTTGATCCTTTTCTCCCCATCCGCTTCTCATATAGTAATTACCGGAGAATGGCAATTCTGCCGAACAAAATCCAGGATCTGCTGCATCCATCTTTTTGTATTCCCCACATGCCTTAAAGCCAAACTGCCAGGCACTTTCATAATCCAAAATGGAATAACCTCCGGATTTTAAACCGGCGTCGGATACTACATATGCTCCTGCTGTAATCTGATCTCTCAAATCCGATGCATCACTGTCTCCCTGTGTGAATTGTGTATGGTCTGGTTTCTTCCAAATATAATTGACACGTGCCATCTTTCTGACCACTTCCCGGAGCGTCTCCATATTCACACCTGCTTTTGTTCCATAATAATATGCATTTAAATAACAGTGGTATACTTCATTATGATACATCGGGGATTGCTCCCACTGGGTTCCGTCATAAAGTACCTGGACATCTGCTGCCTGAACCAGACGTTTTAAAGCCGCCTCCTGATATTTTTTCTTTTCTTCTCCCTCTTCCATGGAAAGGCTAAACAATAACAACCCACTGCTTTCCAAAACACCCCAGTTGCTGATATATTTATGTGGCTGGAAATTCTGATACAGACGATCCGCATGTTTTTTTATACATGCTTCCACCTCTTCTATAAAGGTATCGTCCACAGATGGACTGTTTTCTATGAGTGCCAGTGTTCTCAGCCAATTTTCAGCGCGAATTCCTGTTTCCAGTGTTCTCCAGGGTCCCAAATTAATATTATCTCCCGGCTGGGCACGGAAAATCCAGTCACGCATCAGGCGTACACTGTTTTTCGCATACTTCTCATCCCCCGTGATCCAATATGCCTGTGCCAGACAGAGCTGGAAGCGATGACGGTTAAACTGCCACAAAAACTCACGATCTCCAAAAGGAATCAGACTCCAGTCAATTTCATTTTCAAAATGAATCGGCTCATAGGTGCGTTCCATGTCCCAGCGGAAATCAAATAAAAATGTATTGTTGCAGACATCATCCGCTGTCCGAATCACATGAGCTACATCGTCTGCCCAGTTTTCTTTACAATACAATGCGATTTTATCCGGTTCATCCACTCCAAAAACCGAACGAATCCGATCAAAAAATTCTTGCTTACCCATAAATGTATAAACCCCTTTCTGTCAAAAACAAATCTTTTCTACTTCAGTATATCATGTCTGCTTTTTCTTACAATCATTTTCCAACTATTTTTCCAACTTCCCCATATTTTTTCTGTATTTTCTTATTTTTATCTCACAATGGCTCCATTTTATTGGCACACACAAAAATTTCTTTTTCTATATGAAACGATACAAGCATCCGCACACAGCTCGTTGTCTGCGCGTAAATAGAAAGCGGGGCTATATATTCGTATACATAGCCCCGTTCGATTCTTTCATTATTTAATACTTATTTTGTACTTTTCCATTCTTCCACTTGCTTTGTAAATTCATCCAACACCTTTTGCTGTCCGGCGTCTTCCATTTTCTGTCTGAGTTCATTAATAAATGCATCCACATCATCTGATGTAAATTCTCTATTCTTATACTCAGCAACCACTGCACTGATCTGGGCTAATTCCGCCTGAACAGGAGCAGAATCAAATGTAAATCCACGTAAACGGGATACCTCTGCTTCACGATTCATCTTATCTGTCTGTTCCCAAACATCATCACTTTGTCCCGGTAAAGTCCACGCTAAAAACTGATTTCCAAATCTCCATGCCTGCGGTGCCAAATTATAATTTTCTCCGATTACCTCTGCACTTGTTTCACCCGTCTTCTTATAATTGACATCTTCCAGACCAAACAACAGCTCGTTAAAGATTTCCTCATCTGTATAAATCAAATTTAAAAGTTTCATAGCCGCTTCTGGATTTTTGGAATTAACATTGATAGCTGTCATTGTTTCAATACCGGATGTAGCACCTACATACACACCTTCAATTGGTACAGAAATCCATTCTACCCCCTGTCTTTCCGTCATCTCAGCATCCCAACCCGGCTTATAAGAAGACATGGAAACCACATAACGGTTTGCCTTAACATCGGCAGAATTATCTGTCACAGTGGCAATGTCCTGACGAATATATCCTTTTTTATACCACTCATTGGCTTTTCTAAAATATTCTTCCATGGCATCCACATATCCAACCGGTGTAAAATCATCTCCATCTTTCTTTAAATATACACTATTGGTAACTACAGATTCATAATCTTTTTCCTGCCATGGCTGAACACGCAAGTCAATAGGATACATGCTTGGTTCATTTGCAACAATCTGATCCAAAAACGGTTCCAGATCACTTGCGTCTTTCAAAGAAGTCAAATCAAATCCATATTTATCTGCATATTCTTTCTGAATAACAACTCCCAACTGACGGGCAATAACCTGCTGATTTGGTACAGCATAATGTTTTCCATCCACTGCTGATACATCCATCAGCCATTCCGGCATAGAATCCACAATTCCCTGTCCATATTCTTCCAGCAAATCATCCATTGCCAAAAATCCCTGTCTGGACATATTTTCATCAAAACTATTTAACCAGTTAGATGTAAAACAAAGATCATAATCTTCCTGACCGGTACTCATCAGTCTCATCCTGTCGGCATATTCTCCCTGTGGAATACAATCCAGATCCAGTTGAACATTGATCTTCTCTTTCAGCTTTTCATTTAAGTCCGCCATCACAGCGTCATAATCCTTTGGCTTATCCACAGGAACACACCATTTTACAGTAACGGTTTCACCGCTTGAATCCTTTTCTGTATTCCCCTGTGTCCCTTCATTTTTATCTTTACTCTCTGTGTTTGCCTTTGTAGCATTGGTTGATTCATTTGAAGAATTGCCACAACCGCTAAACATACTAAGTGCCAGCGTTCCGGCTAAAAGTGCTGATACTATTTTTCTTTTTTTCATTCCGTTTCCTCCTTTAAGGGCGGCCGTTACAACCCCCACAACCGCCTTTTCTTAAGATGGTTCTAGTATACGTCAGTCTCCTGTTAAAAGAAATGATACAATTATTTAAAATAGTGTTATATTTTTGACATCATAGCAGAAACACACTCACTCTTTTTCCGTAGAACAGGTCGTAACCAAAATATCTGCTTCTTTTATCTCCACATTTCCCTCTACTTCTGCTTCAAAGTCTTCTGAAAGTACCAGACTACCCACAGTTTTCATTTGACATTTTCTTCCTGTTTCACACTGTACAAGGGTATTTTTTCCCTTCCCGGTAAACGTAATTCCTGATAACAAAATCTGAGTAACCGGATATTCCAAATTTCCTTCCGGCAAGGTCTCCAGCAAAATTTTACTGTCTCCAATCACAGAATTTACCACCTTTATAGTGTCTACCGGAGTAATGGTGCGCACCAGACAATCCACTTCACTCTGAACAATTATGTTTTCAAACACCAGATTTTTCTGTACTGGCATTTGAGCCCCCGGATATACACTTCTGGAATATTTATCATGGTCAAAATGAATGGACAAAGCCTGTGATCTTTTTTTCTGTAAATGAATATCTTTAAAATGGATATTTCTGCATCCACACTGATAAACTGCACCTTCCTGCACCATTACCCAGTGAATACCCTCAAGCGTAACCATTCCCTTCCGATGAGTAGGTGGTGTCAAAGAATGATAAATCACTCCATCTGGCTTTTGAAATGCCCGGTATACCCGTCCATCATGTACCACAGTATCCGAGTTTTGAATCTCCATACCCGGATACCAATCTACCCATGCCCCGGCCAAAATACGACAAAAATACCCGGTGGTATCCTCATCTTCTAAATCATAGCAGTCTTCTATCAGTCCATCTTCAATCCATCCCATCTGTGGATTCGCCACCGCATAATCATGTGCATTCAGTGCTATGGGGTCATCATATGTACGGAATAATCCATGACGAATGACAAATTTACTTCCTGTTCCCAAATGTACGGCATCCTTTCTTCCCTCCACATGAATTCTATCAATAACCAAATCTTCAAATGTACAAACATGAATGCCAAAACTCAATCTCGGTAAATCCATACATGTAAAATCAATCACACGAAGATTTCTCACATAAGAAAACGATAGCTCCCCAGTCAAACCATAAATCCCGGCATTGGTTCTGGCCTCTACTCCATTGGTAATCAAATGAAGTCCTTCCAACATAATATCCTCATCCCATGTGTGGGTGAATGCTCCCCGGTTGACAAAAAGAAATGATCCCACAGAGGAAGCAGAACGTTTAATAAAGACCCCCGGTCCAAATATCAATTTTGTATGGCTGCCCATATATACCGTATCTTCCAACTCATAAACACCTTGTTGTTCTACACGAATGGTTCCTCCCATGTCACACAATCGCTGAAGAATCACCGAATTTTCCCTTCCTGTATTTTGAGGAGAAAGTTGTCTGGCGATCCATGAAAATTCACTTGTCACTTGATGAAATTTTCCCTGTTTCGTCACAACACGAAGAACATACAGCGGATTTAAATCATGATCCACGAATCCTTCTTCTATCTGAAATTCCCAGCTTTCCTCGCATGTTACACGAAGAATCTTACGGCCGGAAACTGCCATTTTATTTTCCTGATCTGTCTTCCATGGTTCATATGACAACCATACAACACCAATAGGATGCTCTTCTTCAAACGTCCACTCATCTGTGACTGTAAGACATCCTTGTCTTACCATGCCTTTACGAATCCCGGAAATTTCCTTTCCATACAGCATCCCTGTATCCACACCAAAATAATAGGCACCATCTTCTTTTTTCGCATACAAAATTTTTGCTTCCGCAGTACTCATATCTTTCAACGATAACTTTTCTTCTATTGGATACCCTGCCATGGCGGCAGCACATCTTCCCCGTTCACTTTCTACTGTCATCTTCATATCAAGTGGATATGCCAAATTATGATATTCTTTCTCTGCCATACAAAGTGACGCAGTATTTCCATAGTCTGTAGTTCCAGCCTCCGGCAAAAGAATTTCATCTTCCTCTTCCAGTATAATACCACCTCTATCCTCGTGAAAGTGTCCGGTCAGAGGATTGCGTTCCGCCGTCACCATTATCTTTAATCCCCCTTGACGCCAGGTCAAAAGTCCAGCTTCTTTGTAACTGATTTCCTGTTCCATTGGACGATAATAAGGTCGCAGATCAACTTTATCTTTATAGTATTCACAAAGTAAAAGATCAACAGAAGATGATTTTTGCAAATCCTGTGTATCAGACAAACGGGACATAAGATAGAAATTTCCTTCCGGAAATGCTCCCACCGCTGTCATAAACGCTAATAGAAGTAATGATATAGAATTTCCATGGCAACAATTAACAGGAATCCATACGCCACTTCTGCTGGTAGAACTCATCATAGCCTCCACATACTTCCCTGATTGTAAAAATCTCTCTGGCAAAATTTTTTCTACCGGCTGCCCAATCATACGGGCGTACACATGCCAAAGCTGAACCGATGTGGTAAAACTATACTCATAATAGCCTGGACCTTCTGCACAATGTCCGTCTTCTGTCAAATATGTTTCCAGCAAATAGCAGTGTCTCTCAAACGCCTGCTGCATTTCCCTATCATATCCACCTTTCCACAAGTTCAAAAAAGCTGCTCCAAGCATTTGGCCTCTGCATCCCACAATTCCCTGGTTCATAAAATTTCGATAACCAGGTTCGGCATTTTTTTTACATACAAACCGCCAATTCTCCTCTACCTTTTCCACAATCTGACAAATAACATCCTTCTTAAAAATTCCCCCTAAAAATCCCATTGCCAGACAAATTTCTGTTACCGTATGATCTTCCGTGAAGCAAACATGGTGAAATTTTGACCCCTCCATATCGCAAACACTTCCCTCATACCACTTCATCTGTATGGCTGCTACGATCATCTTTGCTGCCTGATAACTGTATGCTGGCTCTTGAAGCAGGTATCCAGCCACCGCCAGATTCAAAATCATTCCTTCCATGGGAATACGTCCCCTGTCCCTAAGGCGCACAAAACGGTAATCTGCCTTTGGAATATATTCTCCCATCTGCCTCTCTACATTTACTTTCATTGCTGTCTCGGCATTTTTTAAAATTACCTCTTTCAGATTTAAGTTCTGCTTAAACAGTTCCCGCATATGCTTTGCTTCCTGTTCTGACATAAGAAGATTATTTTTAATCTCACCCACTTTTCCTTCATGAATTCCTTCACACCAGCTTTCTTGCCATACCGGGATACGTTCCGTTATCTTATCCTCCAACGATGAATTTCTAAGTCCAAACCAACTGATTGATACCGTATTGTGTTCTGTTGGGAATTTGAACTCTAAATAAATATCTGTCAGAACACCATTGGAATCACAATCAAGAGAGCTACTCCACTCACTTGGATCAGGGCTGCCCATACGGTTTTTATAAAGTAAAGTTTCTTTTCCGTCTACTACAACATGTCCATCCACAAGCGCATTGGCCGGAACACTCATAAAAGTCAAAAGATGATCGTATCCCCCCAGAATAACTTGTCCTTTCCAATGCAGAGTAAAACACGTTCCTCCACTCACTGCCAGACCATCCCAGATACGTACAATTTTTCCTTTGTTTACACTTAATTCTCTGTCATCACATAAATATCTGTCAAACGCGGGGAAAAAAGCACCTTCCGCTTCATTAAACATATACATTTGTTTTTTCATATCTCTATTCCTTTCCATATTAATAATATAATAAAACATACAGGGACTGTCACACCATTCTTACGACTACGGAAAACAAATAATTTTGTTTTCTGTATTAAAAAATTGTGTGACAATCCCTGCTACTCATCTATCATCCTTTGACAGCCCCTACTGTCATACCTCTCGTAAAGTATTTCTGGAAAAATGGGAAGAACAGCATCATTGGACCAATTGCAACTACCAACATGGCCATTCGTAAATTTTCCCCGGGAAGAGATGTTATATCCACCATTCCTGGTGCATATTGCATGGAATCCAGCAATGTCTGAATGTTCATCATCATTCGCTGTAACATATACTGAAGAGGAACCAAACTGTCCTCGCGGATATACAACATAGCATTATACCACTCATTCCATTTTGTTAAAGCACCCAGGAACGCAACCGTGGCAATAACCGGTTTTGACAACGGCAAAGCAATCTTGAAAAAGATATAATACTCCGATGCCCCATCTACCTTTGCTGCCTCAAACAGAGACTCCGGAAGCTGCTTGAAAAATGTCCGCAACATAATAATATGGAATACATTGATGAGTGTTGGTAAAATCAGTGCTAACAAAGTATCTGTCAGATGCAGATACTGCGTATTAATAATATAACTTGGAACCATTCCCCCACTGAACAGGGTTGGGAAAAAAATGAAAAATGTTAATGCTCTTGTATAGCGAAAATTACTTCTCGCCAAACAATACGCTGCCATAGACATAAAGAGTACGCCTAAAAATGTTCCCACAGCAGTGATGATAATTGTTACAATATAGGCATCCACAATCATCTTCGGGTTCTTAAATAAATACGCATATGCTGTTAAATCTACCTTTTTTGGTAAAACACTAAATCCATACATAGCCAGATCAGATTCATTGGAAAATGATGCTGAGATGACCGTTACAAATGGAACAATACAGATGATGGCAAAAATTATGAAAAACAGGTGTACCCAGATACTGGTTTTTTCCTTTTTCTTCTGAATGGCTCCCATTGCCGATGATTTTTTATTCATATTAACACTCCTCCTTTCCTTAGAACAATGCATTATCCGGTGAAATTTTATTGACAATACTATTGGTAACCATTAATGTGATGAAACATACCACAGACTGGAATAAACCAACTGCACTGGACATTCCGATGTTTCCCTGATTCATCAAGGCACGAAACACATACGTATCAATAACATCTGTTGTTGGATACAGTGCCCCTACGTTTCTGGTTACATTGTAGAACAAGCCGAAATCAGCACGGAAAATTTTTCCCACATCCAGTAATCCCATAATAATGATAATAGGAACAAGCTGAGGCAGAGATATGTACCAGGTTCTTTGCAGTTTATTTGCTCCATCAATTTCTGCTGCTTCAAATAATTCCTGATCAACCCCCATCAAAGCCGCATAATAAATAATGCTTCCAAGTCCGACTCCCTGCCAGGTTTTTGAAATCAGCAGGATAACCGGCCAGTACTGTGGTTCCGAATACCAGGATATTCCCTTTCCCCCAAAAAATTCAATAATCTGATTTAAAATTCCTTTTGTCGGATCCAATAGCGCATATACAATATATCCAACCGCTACCCAGGACAGGAAACTTGGTAAAATAGATATCGTCTGGTAAACTTTTACCTGACGCGCTCTTTTTACTTCAAACATAATCAGAGCAAAGATCACCCCACAAATGATTCCCACAATAATAAACAAAAAATTGAGGCCTAAAGTGTTGCGGGTAATTCTCCAGGCATCCTGGGATTTTAAAAAGAATTCAAAGTTTTTAAAACCTGCCCATGGGCTGCCAAAAATCCCATCCGTAACTTTATAATCTTTAAATGCTAGTACTAATCCAAACATTGGCGCATAATTAAAAACTGCCAGCAGTAAAATAGTTGGTAATGCCATGGACAATAACTGCAGATTATCCTTAAAAGATCCTCTTTTTTTCCTCTTTCCATTTTTTTGTTTTGACATTATGCCTATACTCACAAGATTTCCTCCTTTTCCTTAAAAATCATAGAAGCACCAAAGGAAAGCTCCTCAAAATCCCAGCATTACTTTGAAGTTTTTTCCTGGTGTGTTCCTGAGATGAAAAATTGCTCCTGTCAACCTCATCTTTTTTCTAAAATAAAGTATACATAATCTCTCTCCTAAAAAAAATGATAGAAACCGATAAAAAAGTGCTACATTTTTGACCAGGTAAACATTTCATCCCTAAAGATACAAAATTAGGGACGAATCTCCATTGGATCATCGTCCCTGTTAAACTCTTTCATATCATTTATTACATACTAATTTGAGGAAATCGCAGTATTACCCTTGTTCCGACTCCCTCGCTACTCTCCACAAACACACCACTCTCTTCTCCAAAATACAATTTCAATCGCTGATTGACATTAGACATTCCAATATGACGATTTTCTCTTATAGTTGAATTACTCAAATTTACTTTTAATTTTTTCAACTCTTCCTGCGTCATTCCAAGTCCATTATCCTCAACTTCCAAATAGACATACCCTTCTTTCAAATACCCGCTAATAGAAATATGCCCCTTATTGCTCAATGGTTTAATACCATGGGAAATGGCATTTTCCACAATGGGCTGTAAGATGAGGCGTATTGTTTTATATCCATATAATTCTTCCGGAATATCCCATGTCACATCAAATTTATCCTCATATCGTTTTTTCTGAAGTACCAGGTAATTCCAACAATGCTCCTTCTCTTTGTCTATCGGAATAATTGTATCGGTATCATTCAATGCTGCCCGCATCATTTTTGATAAAGCATCGATCATCTCTGATATTTCATTTCTGCCTCCAAGCAGACCAATGGCTGTCCAATTAATCGTATCCAATGTATTATTGATAAAATGGGGATTAATCTGGGCCTGCAAAGCCACTGCCTGTGCTTTTTTCAAAAGACGTACTCGATCGGCAAGTTCTCTATCTACGTCCTGCTTCACCGTTACTGTCTTTTGAATAGAATGAAGGATGTACTCCAATTCATTTTTGTCCTGGAGCATTCTCTCTTCTCCTACTAAAGTAATTTGATATTTTTCAATATAATGGAGAATTTCCCCAATCGGCTGAAATATCCTAAAAGAAATTATGGTGGTCAAACCTAGCGTTAACATAAGAAGCAAGAGTAAAAATATTAAAATAAAAACCCCAACCGTGCTTAACTGCTCATGTACCCATTCCGTTCCCAAAAAGCTGACAACTTCTAATCCATTGCCTTCTGCTTTTATGGAACAAATACTACTCTGTCTGGTTAATATCGTATTATTGATTTCCCGATCAGATAATTCCAGACACTCATCTACCTTTTTCCCCATCGCTTGATTTTCACTATCATATAGAATATCTTTTCCGTTAATCAGATAGACATGAAAGGGGGATGGAATTTTAATTTCTTTTGCGATCTCTTCCAGGTTTAAATTCATCACCAGCCATCCGCCATTTTCCGTTCCATAGTGAATCTCACGACAGACCGTTAATTGCTGTTCCCCGTTTCCGGATTCTCTGTTTTCTGTGATCAACACACCACTTGACGATTCCTGACAAGCTTCAATACATTCACGCCCCTGAAATGTTTCGTAATTTGTAATTCCATCAGTAAAAATAACTTTTCCACTTTTCTCCCCATAGACATAAACGCCATTTACATAGCTCTTTGCCAACACTGGCATACGTATCAGCTCCTGAATACTTCTCAAGCTGTAATTTAGCTGTTCCAATTGTACATTATCATAAAAAAACAACTGCACATTACTATTAAAACCAATATAACTCAATTCCATGTCTGCTTCTTTCAAAATTCGCTTCCAGTCACCGAAAATTTCTGTCGTCAACCGCTGATTTGTAGACTGAAGATTCCCCCTCTGTACATTGCTAAATGCGTAATACCCCAATCCGGCAGCAGCAGTAAATGGAACCAAAATCAAAAGCAGAAGCAGAGCAAAATTTTTTAAAAAAAGGCTGTGAAATTTATAATTTTTGACACATTCCCTATATCTTTGAATCGTATCCCTAATTTTCATCAAATTCACCGCCTACATGTAGAATCTGTTTTCTGTATTCACTGGGATTCATCCCCATTTGTGTGCGAAATAATCTGGAAAAATATCGGGTAGTTTTATATCCCAACATTTGACTTACCTGATATGTTTTATACTTAGGATCTTTTAAAAGCTCTACAGCCTTCTCCATTTTCACACGGGTGACATACTGAATAAAACTTTCTCCTGTTTGCTTTTTAAATAACCGGCTCAAATACGAAGAACAAATGAAAAGCTGATTAGCTGTTTCTTCCTGAGAAATATCACGATAAATATTCTCCTGAATATATGTTTTAGCCTTATTGATTAAGCTATTCGTATCATAATATTCTTTTTTTTCATTGGCCAGCTTAATACGGTCAAAAATTCGATCACAAAAAACTTGTATTTCATCTTCTCCATTCATGGATAAAATGGAAGAATAATTCATATATGATGTTAATGATTTCCACAATTTTTCATTGATATCATGAATCACTGTATTCATGGTAAAAAGAATTTCCATTACCACCTGATTTCTTCTAATGATAGAATAACCGGATAACTCAGATAGTATATTGTGAAACAATTTTTGAGCAATAACGATATTTCCAACAGATATATTAGACATCATCAATTTCTTTTGTTCCTCTAAACGGGATTCTGTATCATAGGAAGATTCCCCATGTAGCTGTTTTCCAGCAGAATACGGAATTTCATAGACAGTGGAATAAATATGACGAATTTTTGCATGGGCAGAAAACCCAAATGTCTGCTCCATTTCACTGATCAAATCTCCCAACACATATTCCGCTTCTTCTTTCAAGGAACCTTTTTTTTCGTCTTTATCCAATCGAATCCCTATAATTTCCACACGTCCTGCATCTTTATAGACAAGGTGAAATCCATAAATTTTTTGATAAATCCGCAAAAAGTTCTTTAAATTCAATTCCAGCTGATCATAATTATACGTCCATATATTTTCTATAAAATCTTTAAAGTCATCTATGTAAATGTCAGCCAACAGGCATGGACTGGCTTCAGCACAAACCCTTGGATATAAAATATTCATGCAATTCTTAATATACTCACTATTATCCACCACACCTAAAATTAGATCTGAAAAAAAGCGCTCTTCCAGCAAAAAAGTAGATTCTTCCAATCTCACACGATCTGCTGATTTTTTTTGTTCTTCTGCATAAAAAGTGTCCAGGCTTTCTTTCAATTTTTCAAATGTCTCCTCAAGAGCTTCCACTCCGATTGGTTTTAATAAATAATCGGTCACTCCATAACGAACAGCCTGCAATGCCAGATCAAATTCCTGAAATCCACTGATCAATACTACTTTACTGGAAAGTCCCTGTTCAAACACATATCGTGCCACATCTAATCCTGAAACATTTCCCATTTTAATATCTGTCAAGATAACATCCGGCATGGTATAATCCAAATATTCAATAATTTCTTGCCCATCTGAGAACAGTTCTGTAACTTCAAAACCTAACCTTTCCCAGTCAATCAAATTTTTTAAACCGGTTCGTATGATCTTTTCATCATCTGCAATAATCACCCTATACATTGAAAAACCCCCAATAAATTGACCTTTTATCGTTATATTAGCCATATCATATCATTAATTTTTCCAGCATACAATCTTTTCCATTTCTGCTTTTTCAAAAAATCAATATCTCAAATTAAAACACTGCTATTTTTTTTAAATTATGTATCATTCTTTTAGCCTCTTTCTTTTTCTTGCTTATTTCCCTTGCTTTCTCCCTTTCTCACCCATATAATACCTGTAGTTTCGGGGATAATCACCGATTTGTAAACTCAGCAATATGAAATCAAGGAGTTAAATTTATGAAAAAAGTAATTATTGTATTTAAAAGCCATTTGGATAATGGCTATACGGATTTGTCCAAACAGGTATTGCACAATTACTGTACCAGCATGCTGGATAATATGTTGGACACATGCGAAGCCACTGCTGCACTACCAGAAGGCTCTCGATATGTATGGACCATGCCGGCATGGCTGCTTTATCACATACGCAACTCTTCAGATACTAATCCTTTGAATAAGAAACGTCTGGATGACTGCATTTCTCGACGGCAGGTTGTCTGGATACAGACTCCTTTCACCATTCACACAGAATTCTCCGGTCTGGAAGAAATTATCCGTGGCTTTCATTTTTCCGATGAATTATCCCGTCTCTACCATTATACTCCCCTATCAGCAAAAATGACTGACGTTCCTGGTCACACATCTTATCTGGCATCTCTTTTAAACAGACAAGGCGTAAAATTTATGCACCTTGGCTGCAATCCATGCTGTATGCCTCCTGATGTACCAACTCTCTTTTGGTGGCAGGGTTCTGATGGAAAACAAATTTTAACCATGTACAATAAAGGATCCTATGGATCTTCCATACTTCCTCCACAGGGTTGGAAATATCCTGTCTGGTTGTATCTCGCACAAACCAACGATAATTTGGGATGTCACACAAAAGAAGAAGTGGAAAAACTTCTGTCAACTGTACGGAAAGAATTGCCCAATGCTGAAATTGTTATCGGTACACTGGATGATTTTTATTGGGAATTATCTCAATACAATCTTCATGATCTTCCGGTTGTCAGAAAAGATCTGGCTGATACCTGGATTCATGGCATAGGTTCCTATCCAAAAGAAGTATCCTTTCTGCGTCGGATTCGTCCCATGTTATCCGTTACTGAACAAATCAGTGCTCTGTTGAATTGCAACAAACAGCTCACAGATAAGGAACAGACCTTCTGTCTGCAAGCAATACAAAATGCTTACGATCAGGCTCTTTTGTTTGATGAGCATACTTGGGGAATGGCTGGCCTTACCGGACTTGGAAGAAATCGCCCTTACAGGAAAAAAGAGTTTTTAGAATCACTCCATGATGAAAGCACAAGTAAAATCCAACGTTCTTGGGATGAACAAAGGGATAGGGCATGGTCAGTGTGTAAAAAAACAAATGAACTAAAGTCATTTGTCATGCACCGTCTGGCAGACACTGTACTGAATAGTGAAAACGAATTACTTGTATACAACGGATTATCTTGGAATCGTAGTGGTTTTGTTCCGCTGAATATATCTAACAGTTGGATAGATGGATATTCTCTATTCGACACTTCTACCAATACTCCTGTTCCCCTTTTTTTCCGAGATGACCAATGGATTGCATTTGTAAAAGATATTCCTGCCACAGGTTGGAAAATACTCATTCGCCAATCCATTTCTGCCCCTACACCTTCCCAGCACATAGCTAATCCACTTTCTTTTAATAAAAATCATCCTGTACTAGAAAATCAACGCTTTAAAATCACATTGGATCCGATTCGCGGTGGTATTGTATCCTTTTATGATAAAAAGCAGCAATATGAGTATGTGGATCCAAGAATACCATGGGCTGAATATTCCTATGATATACATGGCGACAAAAGTGAACGACGTTATGTCCAAAATTATGTTTATCGTTTTATATCCTGGGTAATAGATGATTTATGTCGAATCAACATGCCTGAACAGAAAGATCTGACTTTTAAGCCTCAATGTTTTTCTTTTGAAAAAGAAGTAAACGGATGTATGCAAATCTTAAAGTGGACTTCCATCATAAAAGACGCCAGTGTAACTGAGTATGGAAACGCCAAAACAGTTTCCTTTGTTTTATCCATTTCTGATATGGAAGATTTTGTCGATCTTTCTATTTTCCTGGAGAACAAACAACCTTGTGCTTTTCCAGAAAGTGCCTCTCTCTCCCTCCCTTTTTCTCTGAAAAACTGCAAAATCAAAATCAATAAAATAGGCAGTATCCTAGATCCACAAAAAGATTTTGAAAAGGATGCTAACCATGTTTTATACTGCTGTGAAAACTGGGTAGCTCTGGAAGGAGACAAAAATGGAATGTTAATTATACCTTGGGATACCCCACTTTTTGGCATTCAATCCAAAGGAATCTATGAATTTCAGTCTCAAAGAAAAGAAATTTCTTCTCACCTATATTTTAATCTGTTCAACACTCAATGGGGAACCAATTTTCCTCAATGGATCAACGGAGATTTCTCCTGGAAATTTCGATTCATACCATTGAACAATACGGAAACAACGGCAGAAAAACAAAGACTGGCTTTAAATGCAGTCACACCATTATTAGCAGAAAAAAAACACTCTTCCTTTGGGCCTTCTTCAAAAAAATGGTATCATGAATGGTTACACTGCGAAACCATGCGAATTCTATCCATATTTTCGGATATCTCTATGAATCATATTCACATTCGTCTTATGGATATTACCAATACTTCCGGAAACGCGCTCCTATTTGTCTGTCCTGATGTCAAACAAATTTGGATAAAAAAACCTGGCGATGGATTTCATTTACTTACATCCAATGCTGATGGTTCCTATCTCTTAAAAACAAAAGCAAATGAAATCCATGAACTTTATGCCGAGCTCTATTGATGCATCATTCTATAGAAGTACCCTTTGTATGTTTTAGTTCCCCTGCCCATTCAAATCCTTTTTTAGCTGCAATCACAGCGATTATCTCATTGATAACAGCAGCTGCTGCAATAGTTCCCTGAACAATTTTTGCACACTCAGAAGCTGGTACAGATAAAACAGAAACAGCAATACCAGTAAATACAAGAGAAACCCCTGAATGAGGCAGAAGTGTAAGACCAAGATACTTTCTTACCGTTTTAGGTGATTTTGTAATACCTGCTCCAAAATAAGCACCGAAATACTTTCCGACTGCCCGCGCCAAAATGTAGATAACAGTAAATAAGCCAGCACCAAAAATCAGATGAAAGTCCAAAGGAGCACCAAGATTAAGAATTACTACAATCATGGCAATATTTAGAATGGGATTAAAAGCTTCCATAATCTGCTTCAGCCGTGTCTCGGAAATCATATTGGAAAAAGTTGCTGAAAACGCCATACCAATCAACATAAAATTCAAAACAGGACGAGGAAGCAATACTACATTAAAGACAAAGCCAACAATAGAAGCAACTATAATTAAACCAATCAACAGAATCAATGTAACCCCTTTGCTTCGTTCTTTTTTCAACACAGCTCCTGCTACAAAACCCGTTACAATACCAATAAAAAGTGGAAGAAGCACCACAAGCACAATCATATATGTCGGTAAATTACCAGATGAAAGGTTACCAGCTACAATAGCAATAACCGTAAAAAAAACAATACAGCCCACAATATCATCCAGTGCTGCCATTGGAATCAATGTTGTTGTAACAGGTCCAGTCGTCTTAAATTCCCGAACAATGGATAGAGCAGGAGCAGGAGCTGTAGCAAGAGCAATTCCTCCAAAAATAAATGCCAGATAAATCGGAATCTTTGATAGCCAGAATACAATACCAAAAACTGCTGAGACTACTAAAAAAGTTCCCAATGATTGGGTTAAAGTCGTTATAACAATAGCTTTTCCTGAACGTTTTATTTTATTCCACACAAGTTCTGTTCCAATCATAAGTCCGACACCACATTCCAGAATATGCACAATCGTCTGATACCACTGCGCATCCAAAAGCTGCTGGTTCATCAATATCAATGCATGAGGACCTAACATCATTCCAGTGATTAACCATCCCAATATGGATGGCAACTTCACTTTTGCAACAAGTTTTCCTACAAAAAACGCAACTCCTATGGTAAGCAATAACCTCAAAAATAGCAGAAGCATTTCCCTTCACCTTACCTTTCCAGACAATAACTGTCTTCATTATCAAAATGCTATTATTCCTTTGCAATGCCATAAAGCATAATATCAAAAATTACTGATAATCTCTCTTCATGGTCATCAATTAATTCCCGATAGTCCCCATGTTCATCTGTTTTTTTCTGAAAATATCCGTTAAATATTTCGCTGGCAGCCTGAAAATATTCCAATGCCATTTTTTTTGTAATTCCATCCCGTAAAGTTAAACAATCCAAAATTTTAAGATAACATTCACCAAAATATTCATCAATTTCTTTCCGTATTTGCATAAGTTCTTTTGTTAAATGTTTTGGAGGCTGCAGCACTGAATTAAAAAAAATATTTGCATAGTGGGGATTCTCCTGAAAAAATCTGTGCCGTATCATAAGAAAATTTCGTAAACCCTCTTTTGCATCGTCGATTTCAAATGTATGTTTCTTTAATGTTGCTATCATTTCATCATAGCAAGTTTTTACACAAAGAAGATATAGTTCATCTTTACCTGTAAAATTATGATAAATCAAACCTTTAGGAATTTGTCCCCTTTCACATATACTATTTATTGAGGCAGTATCATAACTTTTACTCCCAAATTCAACAAGAGCTGAATCAAGAATACGTTTTTTTGTATTTAATGTTTTTTCTTCTTTTCTCATTTTTCTCCTCCGTTTATTGACTATATAGTCTATTATATTTTAATATAGACTATATAGTCAATAATAAACCAAAACTATTTTTTTCAACACTCTTCTTATTTTTAAAAAATTATAAAAATACCCTAATAGTCTAACACTATATCTTTTTCAGTGTCTTACTATTAGGGTATTTTACAATTTTCTTATTTCATTTCATTCTCTACTTCTGGTAATGTGGTCACATCTTCTGGTATATCAGCCAAATATAAATTACAATAACCACTTACATTACTGTTAAATAAAATCTGCTTTCCATCAGCGGTAAATCGCGGATGCGGGTGATGGCTTCCATAGAAAAAGCTGCCATCATGCATACAAAGTACTTTTGCACTGTCAAAATCAGTTCCATTATATCGATATAATTTAATTGCTTTTCCCGAATCACTGACAATCAGTTTAAAATCATTGGAATGAATATGGTCCGGACTCGGGAACGGAACACATGGAGCTTCCATTTCCCCTGTTCCATCAAATCGTACAAAACCGAAGTAGGAATGATGATCCGGTGTATGTACCTGATACCCAATCTGCTCGCCATTGGCAAACCAATACTCATGGCCGATTTTTTCTCCATCAACGTTTCTTTTCCGAATGGGATAAGGTTTGCAGTTTTTTGTATCCATTACCCAAATTCTATGATCAACCAGGTTCCACGGTCCTTCATGACAGAATGTCAAAAGAGTCGGCTGTGTGGGAGATGGATTGACATGTCCAATCCAGCACTTTTCCTGCCACAGTTCTTCCATTTTACCACTATCTACATGAATGCGAATAATTCTTGTATCCGGTTTTGCATAAAAGATATCCCTCATTCCCACATATGCGGCACTTAAATTGGCATAGATTCGATTTGATAAATCTTCTCCTAAAGTTGCATAGACATAATCCCCATCTGCTCCCGTCAAACCACCATGCATATGAAATCCTTCCGGGGCCTGATACAAAAAACGCTGCTCCAATGTTTCCAAATTCAGTGCATACATTGCATCATTTTGTATGAAATAAATTTCATTTCTTTTCTGATTTACATCATTGGCAAAATGAACCCTGTTTCTTTGTCCTGGTCCAAAATCTGTCAAACGGCTGATTTCACCAGTAGAAATCTCAATACTAAATAAATTAGAAGCATTGGAACGATCTGAGTTAAAGACCAAACGCTTTTGATTATCCCACCATCCATTATTCGTAAAATATGTGTGATTACTATGACCCAAATATGAAGTCAGCTGATGCACCGTCACTCCTGAAATTCTATCCTTATATTCTGTCATTTCTGACGAATATCTCTCATATGCCTTCATAATATTTTTTCTCCGTTCTCCTCATTTCTATTTTGTTTTCCCATAACTTTCATTTACTTCCTCAATCACGGCTGCTCCACCCTGTTGTTTCCAGGATTCAATGGTTTGATTCCATCCGTTCTCATCCAATTCACCAACAATATACTGAATTCGCGCATCTGCAATCATCTGATCCAACTGAGCACCTGTAGAATTATACGTTTCCGATGTTCTAAGAAGAGGCTTTCCTGGATTGGCAACTAAATATTTTTCATTTTCTTCCTGAACATCCATAATTGCTCCAGCCAATTCATTCACCGGTTCCTGATCATAAACATTTTCTTCTACCACATTCATCATGATCTGGTTAAACCCATCATTGTCTCCCAGAGAAATAATACCGGAACTTTTCTTTTTTACCATTCCATCTTCATTCTTATCATAATCGACTCCCTCAATTCCATAGTTGAACAGGTTTGCACAATATTCGTCATTTAACTTATCCAAAAAAGTCAGACAACGTTTTAAATCTTCCTCTGTCTTGACTTTTTCTTTGGAAATTGCCAGCATACCGGAAAATCCATCTGTGGATACAGCTACTTTTCCTGCCGGTGTCTCAATAGCAGCCGTAACGGTCATAGGAGCCTCAATATTCTGCGATTCAAAATAAGTATAATAATTATTTGCCTCATCAACACCTCCTAAATACACACCAGACTGCTGTGCTTTAAACGCATCCTTTGCTCCAGAATTTTCCAATGTAACAAAATCAGAATTTAAAATTCCTTCATCATAGAGTCCCTTTAGCCAATTCATCGATTCAAAGTATTCATCCGTCATAAACATAGGCTGCAGGTTTCCATTCTCATCTTCTCCCCATCCATTTGGTGCTCCAAACCAAATAGCAATTTCATCAAAACTTGTGGACGCTTTTGTGGATACCAATCCCCATGTATCATCTTTTCCATTTCCGTCCGGATCCTCAAATGTAAATGCACGTAGCACGTCTTCAAATTCTTCTAAATTAGTCGGAACATCCAATCCTACATTGGACAACCAGTCTTGCCGATACACGATTCCGTCTCTCATAAGAGCTCTCGTTCTCGGAATTCCATACACTCTTCCGTCAATCATAGTGTTATTCAAGATTGTTTCATTTATTTTTGAAAGGTTCTCATAATCTTTCAAATAATCGGTCAAATCCCAAAATGCACCGGCACGGCAGTTCTGAATCGTATTGGAATCCAGGTTTTTTAATAAGACAATTTCCGGAAGTGTTCCACCAGCAATCATCGTACTGATCTTATCGGTATAATCCGCATCCAAAATCCAAGTCCATTCAATATCATAATTTACATAATCTTCCAAACTTTTAACTAAAACATTATCATCCGGTACCGGAGAACCGTTAAAAGTTAAACTCATAACACTAACTTTTTGCCGTTCTCCTGTTTCTGTCCCATTTTCTTTGGATGCCTGCTCATTTTCTGCTTTTGTCGTGGTACGGTCATTGGAACATCCAGTCAATCCCAACGATCCGAGCATACATACCGCTAGTGCCATTCCAATTATCTGGTGTCTTCTTTTTCTCATACTGAATTCCTCCTACTTTTATATTTTAACCATATATATCTGGTTATACTTTCATCCCTTCACAGCTCCAACAATAACTCCTTTGGTAAAATACTTTTGTAAAAACGGATATAAAATCAAAATTGGAAGTGTTCCAAATACAATAACTGCCATCTGAATACTTTCTGCCGGAGGACGGGTAGCCAATTCATCGAATTCACTGCCGTCAATAGCTCCATTAGCCAGCATAATAATCTGACGCAACATAATCTGAAGTGGCCATTTATCCGAATCATTGATATAAAGCAGTGCACTGGTATAATTATTCCAATAGCCCACTGCGTAAAACAAAGAAAACGTAGCCAATGCCGGTTTGGATAGTGGCAGCATGATCCGTCCCAAAATTTTCAGATCATGGGCACCATCAATTTTAGCCGCTTCTTCCAACTCAATGGGAAGTCCTTCAAAGAAATTTTTAATTACAATCAAATTCCATGTACTAACTGCCCCGGGCAAAATCAATGCCAGATATGTATCAATTAAATTCAAACCTTTTACAACAAGGAATGTAGGAATCATTCCTCCGCTGAAAACCAAAGTAAACGATAATATGGTCAAAAGGCCTCTTCTTCCGGGAAGATATTTTTTCGATAACGAATACGCCAATGTAACCGTCAATATCATGGATACCGTTGTACCAACAATCGTAACAAATACTGTATTTAGGAAAGATCTTGGCAACGTATTAGACGAAAAAATATATTTATAAGATTCCAGCTGAACAGAATGGGGAATCAAAAAGAATCCTCTTTCCAAAATTTCCTGTTCCGTAGCAAACGAACATGCAACTACATAAATCAGAGGTATAATAGTAATCGCCGCACAAAAAATCAGGAAAACAACATTAAACACATCAAATATCCGGGAATATATTGTATCGTTTCTATGTGTTTTCTGATTTTTTACCCGTTTTTCTTCTCTGTTCATTTTCCTTTCACTCCTTTCTGTTCACTAGAAAATTCCGCTTTCTCCCACTTTTTTTGCCAGCGCGTTGGAACCAAAAATCAAGATGATTGCAACCACCGATTTAAATAAGCCAACGGCTGTAGAATAACTGAACGATCCCTGTGTAATTCCCACCGTATAAACATATGTATCAAAGGTTTCCGATACAGACCGATTCAATGCATTACTCATTAAGAAAATCTGCTCAAATCCCGTATCCAGTACCGATCCCATTTTCAAAATCAACATAATCACCACAGTACTGCGGATAGCCGGAAGGGTCACATGCCACATTTGTCGGAATCTTCCTGCTCCATCTACAATGGCTGCTTCATATAACTGCATGTCCACACCTGCCATAGCTGCCAGAAACACAATTGTCCCCCATCCGGTTCCCTTCCATATATTTTGCCCCACAATCATTGGACGAAATAAAGATGCAGAAGTTAAAATATCAATGGATTCCAATCCAAGAGACTCAAATAAACGATTCACAACACCTGTGGTGGAAAAAATTGTATAAGTTAAACTGGCTACAATTACCCAAGATAAAAAATGAGGAATATAAATGCATGTCTGTACTACACGTTTTAATTTTTGCATTCGCAACTCATTAATCATCAAAGAAAGAATAATCGGTGCCGGAAACGTCAAAACAATATTTAAGATAGAAATTCCCAGCGTGTTTATAAATACAGGAACAAATTTGGGGCCAGTAAAAAACTGCTGAAAATGTTTGAATCCCACCCATGAATATCCGAATCCTGTGTAGGGATTATAATCTTGAAAAGCAATTAGTACACCCCACATTGGTGCATACTTAAAAACAATGTAATAGATCAAACCTGGAATCATGATGATATAAAGCCATTTGTACATTAAAACTGCTTTTTTTAATCG
The DNA here is from genome assembly GCA_026169045.1 of Lachnospiraceae bacterium. Lineage (GTDB taxonomy): Bacteria > Bacillota > Clostridia > Lachnospirales > Lachnospiraceae > Fimimorpha. Next base: position 23,913 of record JAPFDH010000063.1, read on the forward strand.
CTTTCCCATACTTTTCTTTTGATACTGCACCGGCAGTACCTCTGTTTTCTGTGACGTTTTCATAATTACCTCCTTTCAAACGATTGATTCCGTCTCATATACTTTACTTTGGATTATGCGTTTGTTTTTGTAGTTTTTCAATAATCATCTCACTACAGGCCACAATCATTTTCATCAATTCTCCATATAATCATATAATCATTTCGCTGTAAATAGATGATTTTTCCCAATATTATGGTATACTATTCCCATGACTCGTAAGTAATAAAGAACAATTCACGGAGGTAATGAAATGAAAACAGCACGACAGCTTGCAAAAAAACTCTCAATCAAATATCAAATTCTGTTGACCATGATTATACTTTGTCTGTTTCCATTTCTGGGTTTACTAATCTATATGATCCGCGACAGTGTATCTGTTATCCAAAATCAAACTCTTTCCAGAGAAATGGAATATTTGGATAAAACGCGGATGCAGTTAGAATCTTATAAAGAAAGCGCTGAAGCATATTTCACATCAAAAGCGGTTGAAGAAGTCTTTTTTTCTTACTGTTACAATGATCTGAACTTTCGATCCTACACCATGTTACAAAATGCCCAAAACGAACTTAAAAATTTTTCTTACGGACAAGATATTTTAAAAGGGTCCTATTTTATTAATTTTGATAAGTCTTTTATCATTGGAAGTACATTTGCAGGGTCTTTTTATGAGAATGATGAAAATTACAATCCTATTCAATATACATTACAAAACGCTGAGACAACACAAACTGCTGTTTGGACTTATATTCATCCTTGGGAAGGATTTGAGCGTCTCGGAAAATATCCCAATTTAACCCTGGACGGAATCTTACTCTTAATCTCCTATCCATTATTTGATCCGGAAAGTCACTCTGCCATGATTGTTTCCATTGATACAGACAAACTGGAACAATTTCTTGGAAGACCGGAGGATGCCGGTCAAATTCTAATAGCTAACGAGGATAAGACCATTATTTATAGCAGTCTGAAAGAGGAAATAGGAAAAAACTTATCTCAATGCTCCTATTTTTCAGAGATTTCCTTTGACAAAAAATCCGGAACGATTCCCATCCAAGATGGAAATCAAAAACGCTCTCTGTGCTGGATTCGTGATGACAGCGGATGGATGTATGTCAGTATTATGGGCATGGATTTGATGAATCAAAAAATGCGGGCTTTATGGAATACAACTCTTATATTTGGCGGAATCGCCCTTGTGATTCTCGTTCTTTTAATTTATTTATTTTCCAGGCGCCTATACGATCCCATATCCTCCATTGCCAATAAAATGCGGCATCTTACAAAAGACAGCAGAGAACAAAATGAATTTCAGCTGATAAAAAAAGGAGTAGATCAATACGAAGAACAAATGGAGCTATACAAAAACAGTCTGAAGGAATTTTTCTTTCAGAAACTCATTAAAGGTAATTTTGATTCCACTCCCCCCACAAAAATCATGGACGAAGCACAGCGTACCGGTCTTACCAGCCACGGAACCGATATGGTGATTCTGGTTTTTCAGATTTTGGAATTGGATCAGACTTCCCAAAATCCGGATGTCTCTGCTGCCGGAAAAATATTTTCTTTTTTACCGCTGGACTCGGTCGTTACCAGTACTTTTTATCAGGGGCTTTTGGTTGTATGGATCCAAAATATTCCATACAGTAACCAGTTTATTGAGAAACTTCAGGAAGACTGCCGTCATATCAAACAAGAAATGACATTGGCTTCCTATTTATTCAGCTTAGGTATCAGTTCCATTTTTCACGAATACACAGACATTCATCAGGCATATTTGGACGCGGTATCCGATCTGTGTGTCAACCGAAAAGACTATGGCGTCTCCTCATCTTCTTCCGATTGGAAACATGATTTTTCCCCGGAAGAATTATGTGCACAGCTAATTTCTTCGATTCAAAACGGAAACGAAGAAGAAACCGATCATCTGTTGGAATCCATCGCCAAACGTATTTTTCAGGACACGCCAGATCATGACAAACAAGAACTGTTTCTGATTCGTACATCCGCCTCCTTATTTTTTCATATGCAGCATAAATTTCCCGTTTCCAATGAACTGTTTCCTTCCCATCCTTTAGAGATGCTGTTACATATCCACGATGCAAAAACCATGGAGTATTATTTTAAAAAGAAAATCATTCGACCTTTAAAAGAATGGATGAAAGACAAAACCATGGAACAACAACATAATTTGTCCAAAAGTGTTATATCCATTATTCAGGAAAAATTTAATACCGATATAACCTTAGAGTTATGTGCCGATGAACTACATTGCCATCCCATGTATCTGTGGCAATTATTTAAAGAGGAAACCAATCAGACATTTTCGCAGTATTTGGAAAACTATCGATTTTATATGGCAAAAAAATGGTTAATGGAAACCGAAAAATCCGTATCAGAAATTGCCGATCTGCTGCGCTACAGCAATGCTCAAAATTTTATTCGCAGCTTTAAAAAGAAAACCGGAATGACCCCCGGAAAATATCGCGAGTTAAATCGCTGTCAACAATGAGAAACACGCTTTGGGAGCTTCTCACGTTCGCGGGCAGTCGCTGTATACGTATACAACCATCCGCACACGGCTCGTTGTCTGCGCGTAAATAAAAAATACCCTGATGACAATTTCATTTTTTTAAACTGCCATCAGGGTATTTTTACATTTTTAATTTTTTAGTTATGCACTGACTTTTCCAAGTCCCATTTCCTGACCGATATTTAAAATATGGTCACCAATACGTTCAAAGTCCGTAAGCATTTCTGAGTACAATACGCAAGCCTCATCGGAACATACACCTACTTGCATACGTCCCAGCTGGTTATTTCTGTACTCTTCGGTCATATCATCAATCTTTTGTTCAATCATTTCCACTTCATGAATGTTAAATGTCTGTCCTACCTGCAGCTTTTCCAATACATCCATGGCTTCCATGCTGACTTGTTTCATATTTGTAATTTCCTCTAATACCTTCGGAGAAAAATGAATTTTCTTTTCTTCCATCAGTTTTGTATATTCACAAATGTTGATTGCATGATCTCCTATTCTCTCCAAATTCCCGCATACTTTAAACAGTGCACTGATATACTTAGAATCTTCCGGATTATGCTCATTTACCATTATTTTTGAAATATACTTAGAAATTTCTTTATTCAGGAAATCAATGTACTCCTCTCTCTCGGTAATTTCCGGAAGCAGAGTTGTCTTTCCTTCCAATACGGCCTCGAAACTGCGTCCGATGTTTTCTCTGGCCATCCCCATCATACGATATATTTCATTTTGAATACCATTCATAGCGATTGCCGATAAACCAATCTGGTGCTCTCTTTTCATCTCTAAAGAAGGAATGTATTCCAGATGCATAGCATCGTTCTTTTCTTCCGGACGATCCGGCAGAATCTTTGTCGCCAGTTTTGCAAGGTAAGTTCCAAACGGAAGTAATAGCAGCGTTGTAACAATATTAAACAATGTATGCATATTTGCAATCTGAGCAGATACATTGTCCGGAGTAAAACTTTCCACCAAGGAAGTTAATGGGAAAACAATACATACAATTGTAAAAATTGTAGTACCAATTACATTAAACATTAAATGAATAATTGTAGTTCTTTTTGCATTTCTGTTTGCTCCGATGGAAGCAAGAACCGCAGTGATACATGTACCGATGTTCTGACCAAATAAAACAAAAACTGCATTGGGAAGTCCGATCAGACCGCTGGTTGCCAAAGCCTGTAAAATACCAACCGATGCGGAAGAAGACTGAATAATAGCTGTAAAAATCATACCCGCTAAAATACCCAAAACCGGATTTGTGAATTTCGTCATCAGGGATACAAACGCTTCTGATTCTCTGAGTGGCATCATCGCACTACTCATCATTTCCATACCGATGAACAAAATACCCAGACCAGCCACAATTAAACCATAATGATGAATTTTTTGTTTTTTAATGAAAACAATAAGTGCCACACCTAAAAATGCGAACAACGGAGCAATAGCTCCAATATCCAAAGCAATTAACTGTCCAGTAATGGTTGTACCAATATTGGCTCCCATGATAATCCATACTGCCTGACGCAATGTCATCATACCGGAATTTACGAATCCCACTACCATAACGGTAGTCGCTGACGACGACTGAATCACTGCCGTGATTCCAGCACCCACGATCACACCCAGGAAACGATTGGATGTCAGCTTTTCCAAAATCTGTTTCATTCGATTTCCTGCTGCCGCTTCCAAACCATTGCTCATCATCTGCATTCCATAAAGGAACAGAGCCAATCCGCCAAGCAGGCTGAATACATCTGTAATTTTCACTTTTTCTTCCTCCATCAATTCATTGATTCATTGTAAAATTTCTGTAAGGTAATGTTAAGCAAATTGAGTCAAGACTTTACTCTCAATTAGTTTATACCTATTTTTTATTTTTCTTTCAATAGATTATACGAAGAATTAACAAATTTTACATAGATTTAACATTGCACATACCATTCATGATCACATTACCACATACAGAGTACATCTAAAAAGGCACAGATGTTTTCAGACTGCCTATTAGTCAAACACACTGTGCCTTTTCCCTTTTCCATTATTTTCCAATAACTATTCTATACTCTTTAGCGATTCGACCATGTCAATGGACTTCAGCTTAAAATACATAGCATAATTTACAATGGCAGAGAACAAACATGTTAACCCACCACTGATTAAATAGCTTAATACGGAAACCGTCCGTCCAAACATGACTTGATCCACTTCCACTGTTACAATCACAAACCGATGCAAAAGTGCCCCCAATGCGACTCCCAAAAATGCACCAATGATTGTCAGAAAAATATTCTCTCTGTACACATATGCCGCCACTTCCGGATCAAAAAATCCCAATACCTTTAATGTGGCCAATTCACGTCTGCGCTCATTGATATTAATGTTATTTAAATTATACAAAACAACAAAGGCCAACAATCCCGCAGATAAAATAAGAACCACAATAACAATATTTAAGCTTCCCAGCATACTTTCAATCTGCGCTTTATTTTCACTGACATAATTAATGGCAAACGCTGCCGGAAATTTTAAAATATCCTGTCCGATGGATTCTTCCTCTTCTTTTCCTTCATCTGTCAAACGGATAAGAAGCATAGAATATTCCGGTTTTTCCCCAAACGCCTCTTCATAGACTTGCGGTGACACATAAACATAATGCATCATATAATTTTCTACCACATGCGTTACAGTCAGCGACACTTCCCTTCCATCTGTTGTGGTAAGTTGTATCTCATCTCCCGCTTTCACATTGAGGTGTTCTGCCAGCTGCTCTGTTACAATTACACTGTTTTCATCAAATTCATATACTTCCTTGGTTTTTCTGTCCTGAAAAACGATAAAGTCTTTTAAATCTTCAACAGACTGAGGTACCACCACATAAGGAGAACGTGTTTCCCCATTGGCATGTGCGTCCAATGTTTTCATGGATACATTTACATATTGATCTACTTCACTGTTATCATCCAAATATTCATATAACTGTTCCATTTCTTCTTCTGACGCATCATCATGAATCTGAAGCATTCCATCATAACGCTGGATCTGCGAGTACTGAATATCTGCAATATGTACAATAGAATCACGAAGACCGAATCCCACAATCAATAAAGCCATACAACTTCCAATACCAAAAATAGTCATAAAAAACCGTTTTTTGTATCGGAATAAATTTCGACATGTGGATTTTTGTGTAAAACTCAAATGCTTCCACAAAAAGCCAATTCGTTCCAGCAGCACTCGTTTTCCCTGTTTTGGTGCTGCCGGTCTCATAAGTTCTGCCGGATGAGCCGCCAGTTCTTTATAACAGGAAAGAATGGTTGCCGCCAATGTACATAACAGTGCCAATCCCACAGCCATCATTCCATAATCCAACCGGTATGGTATCTCCATGGTATCCATATTGGGGTAAATAATCTTGTATGCATAAATGATTACCCAGGGGAAGATTTTTTCTCCCAAAAGTACTCCCGTCACACTTCCGCCAATGGTGGCCAGAAATGCATAAATCATATATTTGGATGCAATCGATGTTTTACTATACCCCAATGCCTTTAACGTTCCAATCTGAACACGCTGTTCCTCCACCATACGGGTCATAGTGGTAAGGCTGACCAGAGCCGCTACTAAAAAGAAAATGACCGGGAAAACTTTTCCTATCGCTCCTACTCGATCCGCATTGGATCCAAATTCTTCATATCCGGGGAGATCGTTTCGATCTGTCACATACCAGGTTGGCACCTCCATTTCAGACAGCTGCTCTTCCCCTTCTGCGATCTGTGATCTGGCATCTTCCAGTTTCTGTTCCGTTTCTGCCTTTGCATCCGCATATTCCTGTTCTCCGGATTCCAGCTCTTGTTCTGCCTCTTCCAATTGTTTCTCTGCTTCTTCAATCTGAGGTTTTGCCTCTTCTACTTGTTGCTTAGCTTCCGCCAACTGGCGCTCTCCGTCTTCAATTTCTTGTGTGCCAGACGAAATCTGTTGTTCATAGGCCGCAATCTGTGCTTTTCCGGCATCAATTTGAGCTTGTGCCGCTGCTAATTGCTGTTTTCCCGACTCCAGCTGAGCATTTGCCTCTTCCAGTTGTTTTGCAAGTTCTGTATCCGGCAAAAGCTGCGACGGATATATGGACTGAAGCATCTTTAAATCTACTTCCGATGAATTCACCTGTGCCTGTGCCACAGCAAGCGCTGCTTCCCCGCCGGAAACCTGGGTTCTTGCTGCTTCCAGCTGTTGTTTTCCGACTTCCAGCTGCTCTTTTGCCTCATTCAATTTTTGCTCGTTTTCTGCAATCTCATTTTCTGCCTCTGTTATCTGTGCCTTGCGTGATTCCAATTCACTTCTTCCGTTTTCCAGCTCGGCATATCCGTCATCCAATTCTTGCCTTGCCTGTTCCAATTGTTCAGCGGCTTCTTTTTCTCCCTCCTCCAGTTCGTTTTGTGCATCTTCCAATTGCTCTTGTATCTCCTGCATCAGAGTATCATATCGTTTCTGGCATTCGGCACCCTCGATTTCTTCCAAGCGGTTTTTTACCTGTTCTACCAATTGATTATACTCGTCCGTATGGGACTCCAATTCCTCTGCCCCTTCTACTTGAATCATGACTTGTGTATAACTTTCCTGAGAAAAACTTTCCTCTGGTACAATCACAAAACCACTGATCTGACCGCTTCCAACTGTCGTACTCCCCCGCTCAAAGGATATGTACAATGGATTGGCACCAATTCCGGTAATCGTAAACGTATCGGTCACCAATGTATCCAATATGTCTTCATCATTATCCGCATGAACCTGTATCGTGTCCCCCACCTGATATCCTGTTTCCTTTGCCACACTTTCATCAATCAGACATTCATCTTCTTTCTGCGGCATTCGGCCTTCAATCACAGATGTCATATTCATTTCATCTGCATCTGCCAAAAACTGGAGCACCAGCTGTGAGGAATCCGTATCATGAAGCACATCCGCCATATATGAGGGTTCTGCTGTTTTCACACCTTCCACATTTCTGATCGCTTCAATATTTTCCTCTGAAAATCCCAACGTACTTACTACCCGTAAATCCATCAGCTTGTATTTATCAAAATAGGCATCTCCAGTCATGCGCATATCCGGCTGAGCTGCCCTCACTCCGGAAAAAAAAGCCACGCCCAGTGCCACAATCAAAAAAATGGACACAAACCGATTCTTACTCTTCCGTATTTCTATCCATAAATCTTTTCTTAACGCTTTTTTGCCCATTCCCGCACTTCCTTATTCTACCATTCGATTTCTTCCACCGGAGTTGGCACTTCATTCTGTTCCATGGAAGATACTTTTCCATTTTTTATATGTATAATACGATCTGCCATTGGCGCCAAAGCTGAATTATGAGTAATAACAATTACTGTCATTCCTTTTTCTCTGCAAGTATCCTGCAGCAATTTCAAAATTTGCTTTCCGGTATTATAGTCCAAAGCTCCCGTTGGCTCATCACAGAGAAGCAACTTAGGATTTTTTGCCAATGCTCTGGCAATGGATACGCGCTGCTGTTCTCCTCCCGAAAGCTGTGCCGGAAAATTATCAAGACGTTCTGCCAATCCCACTTCCTGCAATACTTTTTTTGCATTCAATGGATTTTTGCAAATCTGCAGAGCTAATTCCACATTTTCCAATGCCGTCAGGTTTGGAACTAAATTGTAAAACTGAAAAACAAATCCGATATCATCTCTGCGATATCTGGTCAATTGTTTATCATTATACGCTTCCACGTGTTCTCCATCTACCAGAACCGTTCCGCTGGTGGCAGTATCCATACCGCCCAAAATGTTTAACACCGTAGTTTTTCCGGCTCCACTTGGCCCTACAATAATAACAAATTCTCCTTTTTTGATGGAAAAATTTATTCCATCCACAGCATGAATTTGAACTTCACCCATCTGATAGGTTTTTCTTACATCGCTTAACTTTACAAAATCTTCCATTTTCCCTCGCAATCTGCTATAAATGCATCAATCAATTTTTCTTTCGTTGACACTTAAACAAATAAAGAACTGGTATCCATTATTATTTTATTATAGGCAAACCGGAAATACAAGAAACCATTACTAAAGTTCTTATAAAAAATTAATGATTTTTCTTCCAAAAAATAAGAGCCATGCCAAAATCCGGTCATAGCTCTTATCATTCTTAATTATTTTATATTAGAATATACTTTTTCATAACAATATTTACATAACTGTCCTGCACCTTCCACATAATACTTTCGTTCCCATACATCCTGATTTTTTATTTGATCGGTCTGATAGTGACAGCAAACACATCTCTCATAAGGAGAGTCTGCACAATTTCCTCCGCAATCTCTATCATGTTTCATATGATCAGTAATTTTTTTCAGATGAATCATACTCACCCTTCCTTTCTGTTTTACATACTATATTCTATGCCATACCCTATCATTCATGAATAACGGTTTCACCCATATTTTTCATACTATTCTATGAATGATAACTAGTATCTCCATATACCTTCTTTTTATACAAATGTAAGGTTATTTTTCGTACAAGAAAAATTTTTTAAATTTTTCAAAAAAGTGCTTGCAATTTCCTGAGGAATGCAGTATAATAACCATTGTTCGGCGACATAGCCAAGCGGTAAGGCACGGGTCTGCAACACCCTTATCACCAGTTCAAATCTGGTTGTCGCCTCTATGAAGAAAACACCATCCTATTATCGGGTTTGATAATAAGATGGTGTTTTTATTTATGCGCAGACAACGAGCCGTGTGCGGATGCTTGCATACGCATATGGCGACTGTTCGCGAACGTGAGAAACTCGCAAAGCGTGTTTCCCATCGTTTGTTTCAAAGATACACTTCATTGAACAGTAATACTATGAATTACCATCGTTTGTATTTATTATAATTATATTTTTCTCAGAAAAGAAAAGGAGCGGCCGTTAAACGGTCACTCCTTTAAAAAAATATTCCATCCAAAATCATTCACTGGTTATTGGTGGTATTTGCGTTTTCTGTAATATATAGCAGTTCCAAACAATCCCACTCCCGATACAAGCAACAAAGAAATCCATAATGCCCTATGGCTGCTATCACCGGTTCCGGGAGAAGTGGTATCCCCATTACCCGGTTTCGGATTATAATTTGGATCTGCACCACCACAGACAATACATTTTCCATCTTTATAATTATGCGCGGTTTTTGCAATTACTTCACCTTTTTCAATCACATCACCGCATACCTTGCAAATCTTATCGCCTGTATAACCACTAACAGTACAGGTAGCTTCTTTTACATTTTTCAGTTCAATGTCGTGACCGGTTGCTTTGACCACTGTTCCATCTTTGGTAATTTCTTTTGTCAATGCTTCATCACTAAAATATTTACCGCAGTTTTCACAATACCAGTATTCACGATTTCCATTTTCGGTACAGGTCGCAGCTTTTTCCTCTGTTTTTACAGCATTGTGTCCCAAAGCCGGAATCACTGTTTGTTCCTCTGTTATTTCGCTTGTCAGCGCCATATCACTGAAATATTTACCACAGCCTTCACAATACC
>JAPFDH010000080.1 GCA_026169045.1 Lachnospiraceae bacterium
AATAAAATACATTCAATCGGCTTCGCCGCAAATTTTGAGCGATTTGTCAAGTGGTTTTTGACAAAAAAGTGGGGGATTTTAATAAAAAAGGAATCTGAAAGCCTTATATTTATTGGCTTAAAGATTCCGAGAGATCATAATGTATGAAAAGGAGGATATTTTTATGTTGTTAAAAGGAAAAGTAGCTGTTGTGACAGGAGGAACACGTGGAATTGGACGGGCAGTTGTGGAAAAATATTTGGAAAATGGAGCGAAAGTTGTATTGTGGGGATCCAGAGAAGAAACCGTAAAAAAGGCTTTGGCTGAGTTAAAAAGTAAAAATGGTGACTGGGACGTATCAGGTATGTATCCGGATCTGACGAATGCATCTGAGGTAGAAACAGCCATTCAGTCCGTAAAAGAACAATATGGTAAAATTGACATTTTAGTGAATAATGCAGGAATTTCACAAAGCACTCCATTGTATCAGTATACGGCAGATGATTTTGATAAAATTATGAAATTAAATGTTAGTGCGTTATTTTATACCATTCTCCCGACTGCTAAGATTATGAAAGAGCAGGGTGGTGGTGTGATTATTAATACAAGTTCTATGGTCAGCATCAGTGGTCAGCCCAGTGGTGTGGGATATCCCACAAGTAAATTTGCCGTAAATGGTATGACAGTATCTTTGGCAAGAGAATTGGCAAAGGATCATATCCGTGTTAATGCGGTGGCACCGGGAGTGACGAAAACAGATATGGTAGCAGCATTGCCAGAAGCGGTAGTGGAAGCTATTTCAGCTAAAATTCCATTGGGAAGACCAGGGGAACCGGAAGATGTGGCAAATGCATTTGTATATTTGGCAAGTGATATGGCTTCTTATGTGACCGGAGAAATTTTATCAGTAGATGGTGCATGTAGGGCATAGAAAAACAAGAGCTTCCATCATTGTTTTACCTAAAATGTATATAAAATATTATGGATATAAAAAGACGGAGCGTTTCTTGCTCCGTCTTTCTTTGGTTATGTCAATTTTGTTTTGCAACTTTATAGGTATAGAAAATATCAATAGGAATAGAAAGAAGCACAATACCCATGGACCATAAAAAACAGTTGAAATCTTTGGTAAAACAACAAACCAGAATAATGAGAATACCGTCTATCATAAATGAAATTCCACCAAAACGTTGGCTTTTTTTCCAGGTCACTTCATTTTTCATACTCCAGTGGGTTCGAAGCCCCATGACAGAATTCATTCGAAGTTTTGGCATGAGATTTCCGGTGACAATCATGAAAATGCCGAGGATAATGAAAACAATTTGGTTGATGTCAACGGGTACAGAAGACAGATTTTCTACTTTATGAAAGGCTGTATACAAAAAATAACCGGTCATGGCATCGAAAATGATAATAGAGAGAATGCCCGCTATTATACAGATTTTTTCATTATTCGTTCCTGTTTTTTCCTGATTGGATGAAAATTTGGAGATTCCAAGCATGAATAACCCAAAGATAATTGTAATGATTGGAAAAAGTAACATCTCATATTTACTACCCCAACGGGTTACCTGATTGTCAAAGCCATAGTGAGCAGGAATCTGATCCGGTAAAAATACCAATGCGATCAGTGTTATAGGAAGCGGTAAAAACATAAGAATATAAAAAAGAATTTTGAAGTTTTTCATGATTGCCCTCCCTTCAAATCATTCATCCAGAGAATTGCTTCATCCAGGACGGATAGATTTAATTCGTAGTAAATAAAATTTTTGTATCGTGTTTCATAAATCAGATCTGCTTTTTTCAGTTTCGAAAGGTGGTACGATAGGGCTTGGGGTGTCATATTTAATGCCAAAGCTAAATCGCCGGAACTAATTTTTCCTTCTTTCAATTTTAGTAAGATTTTCCTGCGGGTTTCATCCGCTAAAGCAGATAAAATTTCGCATAATGCCAACTTCATCACACTCCAAAGTATTTCAAATTATTTTTAAATAGATTTTAGCATTTGTATAGATGAGAGTCAATAACTATTTAAAAAAAATTTTAAATGCCCATAATAAGTGCATATTTGGAAAGTTTTATTGGTAGAGGTTAAATGGGAAACATGATACAATGAGATCCGGAGGTGAGACTGTTGAGTTTGGGAAGTAATTTGGCTAAGGCAAGAAAAAAAGCAGGGATGTCCCAGGAAGAAGTTGCAGAGAAACTTGGTGTGAGCAGGCAGACAATTTCAAAGTGGGAACTGGATGAGATGATACCGGATATTTATCAGTCAAAAAAAATGGCAAAATGGTATCATTTGTCGTTGGATGAGTTGATTGAATTTGATATGGATGTGAAAGAAATTCAAGAAGTGATTGAATATACCAGTGAAAAGGTTACAGCAAAAGTTGACTGGACAAAAGTTTGGAGTAAAAAATATCCTGTATTAGCTACGTATCAGCAAGTCGTTGATATTGGAAAATATTCTGTACAGATCCGAGAATTGTTGGAAGATTTGAAACGTACGTATGGATATCATGAAGTAGATGCCGTATTGGTATTAAAAGATATTTTGGCTCATGAGATGAAACGGTCAAAGTAAGTATATAATATAAGCCTGACAAGCGCAGAGTAATGCATTTGTCAGGCTTATATTTGCGTGCAGACAACGAGCTGTGCGCGAATGCCCGCATATGTATACGGCGATTGTCTGCGAACTTGGAAAACTCGCAGAGCGTGTTTCTCATCGGTTTTACAGATGTGTGAAAATAAAATATTTTAGGCCAAATGGAAGTGGTAAATATTAAAAAAATATGGTACAATTGAAAAGGATTTCTTATAAAATAAAGATTCAAAATGAAAAATAATATAAAATGAAAAATAATTCTGGGAAAATGTATCTATTTTTTCGAAAAATAAAAGGGCGGAGTAAATGAAAAAGGATGGAGGGATGTTATGAAAAGTCGCTTGAAAAATATGTCTGCCCCCACAGATATGACACAGGGGCCACCATGGAAAAAAATTGTTATTTTTACGATTCCCATGTTGATTGGAAACATTGCACAGCAATTATATAATACAGTAGATAGTATTGTAGTTGGGCATTATGTGGGGGATAATGCGCTGGCAGCCGTTGGAAGTGCCAGTCCGATCATGAATCTTTTATTGGTTTTATTCATAGGAATTTCGGTTGGTACCAGTGTTATGGTTTCCCAGTATTTTGGAGCAAAACAGAATGAGGAATTGGCTAAGACCATAGGGAATTGCATTACGCTGACAGCACTGGGAACGGTCGTGATTATGATTTTGGGAGCGATTATTGTTCGACCAATGCTCCTGCTTTTAAATACCCCCGATAGTATTATTGACTGGTGTGCATCCTATTTGACGGTTATGTTTGTGGGGATTGCTGGTGTCGCTTATTACAATATTCTAAGTGGTATTTTAAGGGGACTTGGCGATTCGGTGTCGGCATTGGTGTATCTTTTGATTTCAACGGTGATCAATATTGTTTTGGATATTTGGTTTGTAGCCAGTTTTCATATGGGAGTAATGGGAGTGGCATTGGCCACGGTGATTGCTCAAGGGGTATCAGGGACTTTGTGTATGGTGAAATTAAGTCGTATGCATGATATCTTTATATTGAGAAAACATCATATGAAAATGGATAAGGAATATTCTCTGAATATTATACGATTGGGATTGCCTTCCGGCTTGACACAGGCGATTTTCTCCATGGCCATGGTATTGGTACAGTCGTTGACCAATAGTTTTGGGGAATTGTTTATTGCGGCCAATGTTATTTTAATGCGTGTAGATGGGTTTGCTATGATGCCTAATTTTTCTTTTGGAACAGCATTGACTACGTTTGCGGGACAAAATGTAGGGGCAAGAAGATATGATCGTGTTAACCAGGGAGCTCGACAGGGTACGCTGATTGCCATGGGAGTGTCAGCTGTTATAACCGGCTTGATTTTGATTTTCGGGCGTTATTTAATGGGGATTTTTACGGATACAGAGGAACTGGTTGATTTAAGTATGCGCATGATGTGGATTTTATCCGTTGGGTATGTAGGAATGGCGGTTACACAAAGCCTTTCTGGTATTATGAGAGGAGCAGGAGATACCATGACGCCCATGTGGATTTCTATTGTGACCACTGTAGTGATCCGTGTACCGATGGCTTATGGAATTTCCTGGTTTACCAGAAGTGATGCTCTTCCCAATGGACGCAGCGAATGTGTTTATATTTCTCTTTTGCTTTCCTGGGTAATGGGAGCAGTGATTACATGGTTCTTTTATCGCAGGGGAAAATGGAAAGAAAAAGCCTTAAGCCAGGAAAATAACAGTAAAAAATAGTTGCATTTTTGAAAAAAATGTATTATTATGTTTTCCGTATGGAAAACGAATAACAGATAATGCTAGAGTTCTCCATCCAAATATTTTGGCAGCTTTCGTTGCCTTATTGATTGAGTTAGAAGCTCAAATTTTATAAGTTGGTTACTTTATAACTAATGTGCATATCGCATGTGCAACTTGTGAAACGGTCAATAAGAGTAGTAAAAGTGAAATATTTGCTATATAGACTCTAGCCTGTAAAGATATTCCGTCCATTAACAAATTTATGTAAAAAATCCAATCCATAATATTTGGATTTGTACGGATAGAGACGCAAGTAGTGGCATAGATATGCTGTCTGCTTGCGTTTTTTTTGTGTGATTATCGTGTCGTTCTTTTCAGCTTTTTGATGAACGGACTGTGAGCAGACGGAGAATAGAAAGGAGGGAACTTAAAAATGGAAAATAAATCACAGTGCAGGGCACCGATTTATGAAGCACTGGAACGATTTCGAAAAATGCGGGTGGTACCCTTTGATGTTCCTGGGCATAAGCATGGGAGAGGAAATCCGGAACTTGTAAAATTATTGGGGGAACAATGTGTGGGAATTGATGTTAACTCCATGAAACCACTGGATAATCTCTGCCATCCGGTTTCGGTGATTCGTGAAGCGGAAGAGTTGGCAGCAGAAGCGTTTGGGGCTTCACATGCTTTTTTGATGGTGGGAGGAACGACCTCATCGGTACAGAGTATGATTCTTTCTTGCTGTAAGCAGGGGGACAAAATTATTTTGCCAAGAAACGTACATCGAAGTGCCATAAACGCGCTGGTTCTCTGTGGAGCAAAACCCGTATATGTGAATCCTGATGTGGATCATCATTTGGGAATTTCTCTTGGGATGCGTGTTTCCCAGGTGGAACAGGCGATTCGGGAAAATCCGGATGCCGTGGCGGTATTTGTGAATAATCCCACGTATTACGGAATTTGTTCCGATCTTCGCACGATTGTACGACTTGCTCATGAATATGGGATGAAAGTTCTTGTGGATGAGGCACATGGAACCCATTTTTATTTTGGCGAGAATCTTCCGGTTTCCGCTATGGCAGCAGGGGCGGATATGGCTTCTGTCAGTATGCATAAATCCGGGGGAAGCCTCACACAAAGTTCCTTCCTTTTAACGGGAAAAAATGTCAATGCCGGATATGTAAGACAGATTATTAATCTGACACAAACGACGAGCGGATCTTATTTATTACTTTCCAGCCTGGATATTTCCAGAAGAAATCTGGCCCTTCGAGGAAAGGAATCATTTGCAAAAGTGGTGGAATTAGCAGAATATGCCCGGGAAGAGATTAATAAAATCGGAGGATATTATGCATTTTCCAAAGAATTGATTAATCATAACAGTATTTTTGATTTTGATGCCACAAAGTTATCAGTCCATACCCTGGATATCGGTTTGGCAGGGATTGAAGTGTATGATATTCTGAGAGATGAGTATGATATTCAGATCGAATTTGGGGATTTGGGAAATATTTTGGCATATTTATCCATTGGAGATCGAAAACAGGAAGTGGAACGGTTGGTTAGTGCTTTAGCGGAAGTAAAACGTCGCTATCAGAAAGATAAGGCGGGTATGTTGTCACAGGAATATATTTCACCAAATGTCATTATGACACCGCAGGAATCATTTTATGCGGAAAAAGTATGTCTCCCGCTGAAAGACACGGTCGGACATATTTGCAGTGAGTTTGTGATGTGCTATCCTCCTGGTATTCCTATCTTAGCTCCGGGAGAAGAGATTACAGAAAAGATTTTGGATTATATTATTTATGCTAAGGAAAAAGGATGCTCTATGACAGGACCTGAGGATGCGGAGATTGAACATTTAAATGTGATTCGTACATGAACCGGGAAATACGGGGTTTTTATCAGACAGGGGTGCTGTCAGAAAGGAGTGGTACAAAAAAATGGAAATTTGGTTTTCGGATGAACATACATCCAATGTAAAGTTATCCATTCGAGTGGATAGGCAGCTGTTCAGCGGGCAGAGTGAATTTCAAAGAATTGATGTTTTGGAATCCAGAGAGTTTGGAAAAATCCTTGTGGGAGACGGGGATCTGATGCTGACAGAAAAGGATGAGTTTATTTATCATGAGATGATTACACATGTTCCTATGGCGGTTCATCCTAACGTAAAAAAGGTGTTGGTTATCGGAGGCGGCGATGGAGGTGTAGTCCGTGAATTGATTAAGTATGAAGATATTGAACATATTGATGTGGTGGAAGCAGATCCATTGTTAGTCGAAGTGTGCTTTAAGTATCTTCCGGAGATTGCTTTAAGCCTTCATGATGAGCGTGTAACCATCCACCATGAAGATGGGCTTCGCTTTGTACGTTCCAAATCCGATGAATATGATCTGATTATTATTGATTCCCCCAATCCCTTTGGACCAGGAGAAAGTTTATTTACAAAAGAGTTTTATGGAAGCTGTTTTAAGGCACTGCATGAGGATGGAATTATGATTAATCAGAATGAAAGTCCGTTCTATCAGGAAGAAGCGTTTCAGTGTCAGAGAATGCACAGGAGAATTCTGGAATCGTTTCCTATTTGCCGTGTTTATCAGGCCCATATTCCTTCGTATCCTTCGGGACATTGGCTGTTCGGATTTGCCTCAAAAAAATATCACCCGTTGGATGATTTAAATGATGTACAGTGGAATATGAAGGGGATTCCTACAAAATATTATGCAACCCGGTTACATAGAGGTGTATTTGCCCTGCCGGTATATGTGGAGGAGTTATTAAGAGATGTTGAATAAAAATGTGGTGACATTTATCGGATGTGATGCAGATTATGAGGATGCGGAAATTGTGTTGTTTGGTGCACCCTTTGATTCTACCACATCCTATCGGCCGGGTACCCGATTTGCCAGTCAGACCATGCGGAATGAATCCTTCGGATTGGAGACGTATAGTCCGTATCAGGATCGGGATTTGACAGATTATGCTATTTTCGATAGTGGAGATTTGGAATTACCCTTTGGAAATAGCGAGTCGGCATTGAATGAAATTGAAGAGCGGGCAGCGATCATATTAAATGATGGCAAATTGCCATTTATGATCGGGGGAGAACATCTTGTGACATTGGGAAGTGTACGGGCAGTTTTAAAACAGTATCCGGATCTTCATATTGTACATTTTGATGCCCATACGGACCTTCGGGACGAATATCTGGGGGTAAAGTTATCCCATGCCAGTGTGATACGCAGATGTTGGGATCTGATGGGAGATGGCAGGATTCATCAATTTGGAATCCGTTCAGGAGACCGGCCGGAATTCCGGTGGGCAGAAGAGGGACATGTGAACCTTCATAAATTTGATTTTTCCGGTCTGAAGCAGACGGTGGAAAGTCTAAAGGGAAAACCAGTCTACCTGACTTTGGATTTGGATGTATTGGATCCTTCGGTATTTCCAGGAACGGGAACCCCTGAATTTGGCGGTGTGACTTTTATGGAACTTTTGCAGGCACTTCATACTGTAATTTCAGAATGTCAGGTAGTGGCATGTGATGTCAATGAATTATGTCCGCCTTTGGATGTAACGGGATCATCTACAGCAGCAGCATGTAAAATTGTGAGAGAGATGCTCTTAGAGTTGTGTGGAACAAAATAGAAAGCGTTTTGTATCATTGGGCGCCAAAGTTGCGCCAAAGTGGTGGAAAGGAGAAAAAAATGGGAAAAGTATTGATTATTGGTTGTGGAGGAGTGGCAAGTGTAGCCATTCATAAATGCTGTCAGAATAGTGAGGTTTTTGAGGAGATTTGTATTGCCAGCCGTACCGTTTCAAAGTGTGATGCACTGAAGGAGAAGCTGGAAAAGACGACAAAGACAAAAATTACAACAGCACAGGTAAACGCTGATCACGTGGATGAATTGATTGCACTGATTGAAAAAGTAAAACCGGATGTGGTATTAAATCTGGCTCTTCCTTATCAGGATCTGACCATTATGGATGCTTGTCTGGCTACAAACGTTCATTATGTAGATACAGCAAATTATGAACCGGAAGATACGGCGAAGTTTGAGTATAAGTGGCAGTGGGCATATCGGGAACGGTTTGAGAAGGCTGGAATTACAGCGCTTTTGGGAAGCGGATTTGATCCGGGTGTTACAAGTGTATTCTCCGCATATGCATTGAAACATTACTTTGATGAAATTAACTATATTGATATTTTAGACTGCAATGCAGGAGACCATGGATATCCGTTTGCTACGAATTTTAATCCCGAAATTAATATTCGTGAAGTATCCGCAAAGGGATCTTATTGGGAAAATGGTCATTGGGTGGAGACCGAGCCTATGGAGATTAAAAGAGTTTATAATTTCCCTCAGATTGGTGAGAAAGATATGTATCTGCTGCACCATGAAGAAATTGAATCTCTGGCTTTGAATATTCCGGGAATTAAGAGGATTCGCTTCTTTATGACATTTGGACAAAGCTATCTGACACATCTGAAATGTCTGGAAAATGTGGGAATGACTTCCATTGAACCAATTATGTATGAAGGGAAAGAAATTGTTCCATTGCAGTTTTTAAAAGCAGTTCTGCCGGATCCTTCTTCTCTTGGTCCTCGCACAAAAGGAAAGACCAACATTGGCTGTATTTTTATCGGAAAGAAAGACGGAAAAGAAAAGAAACTTTATATTTATAATGTGTGTGATCACGAAAGCTGTTTTAAGGAAGTGGGCTCCCAGGCAGTGGCTTATACCACCGGTGTACCGGCAATGATTGGTGCGATGATGCTCTTAACAGGTACCTGGAAAAAAGCAGGTGTATATAATATTGAAGAATTTGATCCGGATCCATTTATGGAAGCGTTAAATAAGTGGGGACTGCCATGGATTGTGGAAGAAAATCCGGAACTTGTGGATTAATGGGGAAAACAAATGATAATGGGAAACAATAAGAAGATAAAAAAAGAAGAATTAAAAACCCCATGTTATGTGATCCAGAAAGCAGTATTAATGGAAAACCTGAGACAGCTGAAGGAAATAAGAGAAAAAACAGGATGTAAAATTCTGTTGGCACAAAAAGCATTTTCTATGTATGAAATGTATCCTCTGATTGGAGAGTATTTGGATGGTGCTACAGCCAGTGGATTATATGAGGCCAGGCTTGGTCGGGAGGAAATGAAGAAGGAAAATCATGTGTATGCACCGGCGTTTCGGGAAGATGAAATTGATGAGATTCTTTCCTACAGTGATCACATTGTGTTTAATTCTTTTTCCCAGCTGGAAAAGTTTGGCCCCAAGGCAGTTAAAGCTAAGAAAAGCATTGGCCTTCGCATCAATCCGGAATGTTCTACCCAGGAGGAACATGCCATATACGATCCCTGTGCGCCCGGATCCCGTTTGGGAATTACAAGGCAGCAGTTTCGTCCGGAAATGTTGAAATATGTGGACGGTCTGCATTTTCATACCTTGTGTGAGCAGGATTCCGATGATTTAAAAAAGACGCTGGATGCAGTGGAAGAAAAATTCGGAACATGGATGTATCAGATGAAATGGATCAATTTTGGCGGCGGCCATCATATTACGAGACCAGGATATGATAAAGAAACATTGATCGATTGTATCCGCCATGTTCAAGATACTTATGGGGTAGAGGTTTACCTGGAACCGGGAGAGGCAGTAGCGTTAAACGCCGGTACTCTTCTCACTACGGTGCTGGAAGTGGGAGAAAATGGAATGCCATTTGCTATTTTGGATACGTCGGCGGCCTGTCACATGCCAGATGTATTGGAAATGCCTTATCGGCCTCCATTGAAGGACTCAGGAAAGCCGGGAGAAAAAATGTATTGTTATCGTCTGGGCGGCCCGACATGCCTGGCAGGGGATATCATAGGCGATTATGCCTTTGATCAGCCGCTTCATGCAGGAAAAAGGCTGGAATTCCAGGATATGGCTATTTATAGTATGGTAAAAAACAACACATTCAATGGAATGCGTCTGCCTGACATTGTGGTGGAAGAAGAGGATGGAAACTGTCGGGTTGTACGGTCTTTTGGATATGAAGATTTTAAAATGCGGTTGTAAAGAGTTTTAATCAGTCGATTTACATGGAGAAAAGCAGCCGGTTTTGCAGAGGGAAACGTAGTTTCAGAAAGGCAAAACCGGCTGCTTTTTGTACCGGAAACAGAAATCCATGTTACAATGGCAAAAGAAACTGTGTGACCGGAAAAGATATGGTTGACATGCCGGGGGCTGGGCATTACTATAACAATGAAGAAAACGGATTATTGTTAAATAGAAAGAGGGAATATATGCAGACATATGAATTGATTGCACCGTGTCATTTTGGATTGGAAGCAGTATTGAAAAGAGAAATTATAGATTTAGGATATGATGTCAGTCGTGTGGAAGATGGACGTGTATATTTTATAGGAGACATGGAAGCGATTTGCCGTGCAAATGTATTTTTGAGAACGGCTGAACGGATTTTACTTCTAGTGGGACAATTTCAGGCATATAGTTTTGATGAACTGTTTGAAAAGACAAAAGCATTGGACTGGGGAGAGTTTATTCCGGCAGACGGAAAATGCTGGGTAAAGAAGGCGACTTCCGTAAAAAGTAAATTGTATTCCATACCGGATATCCAGTCCATTATGAAAAAAGCAATTGTGGAAAAAATGAAAGCAGTTCATAAGATAGAGGTCATACCGGAGACGGGGGCAGCATATCCGTTGCGAGTGACTTTATTGAAAGATACGGTAACGGTAGCTCTGGATACTTCGGGGGATTCTCTGCATAAGAGGGGCTATCGGGGAACTTTTGTGAAAGCGCCTATCAGTGAAACACTGGCGGCGGCATTGATTCTGTTGACACCCTGGAAAAAAGACCGTGTGCTGGTGGATCCTTTTTGCGGTAGCGGAACGTTTCCAATTGAAGCTGCTATGATTGCATCCAATATGGCACCGGGAATGAATCGTAATTTTCAAGCGGAACAGTGGAAAAATCTGATTGGGCGTAAATTATGGTATGATACGATTAATGAAGCCAATGATGTGATGGAAAAGCAGATAAAAACAGATATTCAAGGATATGATATTGATCCGGCAGCTGTTCGCATCGCACGTCAGGGGGCAGAACGGGCCGGAGTGGAGCATTTGATTCATTTTCAGCAGCGTCCGGTCAGTCAGCTTAGCCATCCGAAGGCATATGGATTTCTGATTACCAATCCGCCCTATGGAGAACGGATTGGTGAAAAAGAGGAATTGCCCAACATTTATGGTGATTTAGGCAGGCGTTTTGCGGCATTGGATCGTTGGAGTGCCTTTGTCATTACGTCTTATGAGGAAGCAGAGCACTATATGGGAAGAAAAGCAGATAAGAAGCGAAAAATTTATAATGGTATGATGAAAACCACATTTTATCAGTTCATGGGGCCGAAACCGCCCAGAAAGGAAGCCTGATCGGTGCGACATAGACGTTATTATATTATCCTTTTTATTCTTATTATGTGTATGGCAGGTCTTTGCTATTTTCGTATATTGGAAGTAAAAGCGGTAAGAGTCAATACATCTGGTTTTAACCAAGATCCAAAATGGCAGCAGTTGCTGGCAAAAAATAATGATGCTGGGAATCTGAATCTGGAAGTAGATGGAATGGTGGTGAAAGATACCAAATATTCGCCTTGGATAGATGAAAATGGTCATGTAATGCTGCCAGAAAATACGCTTCGGGATATTTTCCGCTGTGCCGTGGAAATTTATGATGAAAATCATATTTTGGTAGAATGGGGAGAGAGAAGCTTAGATGCATATCTGGACTCTGATCTGGTACGTATCGGCGAAAAGGAAATTATGTATGCCGGAGCATTTCAGAAATATCAGGATACGTATTATGTCTCGGCAGAAATTTTTTCCCAGGCGTTTCCATTTTCTGTTTCATGGAATACTCAGGAAAATAAAATATCCATGACGAATCAGGCACCGGAAGAAAAACCTTTGCCGACATCCTACGATTACAGAGAAAAAGGAAGAAGTCCTAAGGTATTGGATCAGGGAGAATTGGGGACCTGCTGGGCATTTGCTTCATTGACGGCATTGGAATCTGCCTTGACTCCGAAAGAAAACATGGTGTTTTCCAGAGATCATATGAGTCTCAATAATGCATTTTTAAGAGACCAGATGGATGGAGGGGACTATACTATGGCCATGTCCTATTTGTTGGCTTGGCAGGGGCCTGTGTTGGAAGCGGATGATCCTTATGGGGACGGAATGACCGATGCTTCTTTGAAACCGGTAAAACATGTTCAGGAAATACAAATGTTGCCGAAGAAAGATTTGGAAAAAATAAAAGAAGCGGTATTTTTGTATGGGGGTGTCCATACACCGTTATATTTTGCTTTGGCAGATGAAACTAGTACGGATGAAGAGGCTGGAAAGTATTATCGGAGAGATACCGCGTCATACTGTTATATTGGAACAAATAAAATTAATCATGATGTGGTGATTGTAGGATGGGATGACCATTACTCCAAATCAAATTTTCCCATGGAATTGGAAGGTGACGGTGCTTTTCTATGTATGAATAGTTGGGGAGAGTCGTTTGGGGATAAAGGTTATTTCTGGATTTCTTATTACGATACTAACATTGGGATTTATAATATCTGTTATACCGGGGTTGAAGATACAGAGAATTATACGAATATCTATCAAAGTGATTTGGGAGGATTTGTAGGACAGATCGGATATAAAGATGAGACTGCATATTTTTCCAATGTATATACGGCGCAAGGGGATGAAACGCTGATGGCAGCGGGATTTTATGCTGTGGGTCCCAATACGTCTTATGAAGTGTATGTAGTTCCGGAATTTCAGGGGACTCAAACATTGGATTTTTCAAGACAGGTAGCATCTGGAACCCTGAAAAATGCCGGATATTATACAATTCCATTTGATCAGGAAATCACTTTGACAGAAGGGCAGCAATTTGCTATTATAGTATATATTCGGACACCGGGAGAGGAACGTCCCATTGCCATTGAATACGCCGAAGAAGGAACCGGGTTGGAACATTTGGATATGTCAGATGGACAGGGATATATCAGTTTGAAGGGTGTCGATTGGCAAAGTACAGAAGAACAGCAGGGATGCAATGTCTGCCTCAAGGCATATACAAAAAAATAGACAGCAGGATAGAAATGGCGGAAGAGGTTTTGCAATGATTTGCAGAACCTTTTCCTGTTCAAACGGGTATATGGCTACAGCCACAATAAGCACGCAGTGCGGTTTTACGAATGGCGCGGGCTGAACTGTTACGAATATTTTGGAAAAGCAGAAAAATTTATGTATGGAGAAAGGAGAGCCATGTCCTGAAGATAACGAAGGGTGTATGGCGGAAAAGAAGTATAATGATGAATCGTATAATTTTTGCAACATCAAACGAGGGAAAAATGAAAGAAGTGCGAATGATTCTTTCCGATTTGGGAATACCGGTATTATCATTAAAAGAGGCGGGAATTCAGGTGGACATTGTAGAAGACGGAAAAACGTTTGAGGAAAATGCAATCATAAAAGTGAATGCGATTCGGCCTTTTACAGATGGTATTATTTTAGCAGATGATTCCGGACTGGAAGTGGATGCGTTGGATAAAAAACCCGGAATTTATTCGGCACGCTTTATGGGAGAAGACACACCTTATACAGTGAAAAACCAGGCTATTATTGATGCCGTAAAAGATGTTCCCGATGATCAGAGAACGGCTAGGTTTGTCTGTGCCATTGCCGCAGGAATGCCGGATGGAACAGTACTCACTACCAGAGGTACGATTGAAGGTATTATTGCCCATGAACCAGCTGGAGAAGGCGGATTTGGTTATGATCCCATAGTATATGTACCGGAATTACATAAGACAACAGCAGAATTGAGTCCGGAAGAAAAAAATGAGGTTAGTCATCGCGGAAAAGCTCTTCGGGCAATGAAAGAAGAAATACGTAAATATCAAAAGAGGGAAATATGAAAATATTAATAGTAAGTGATACACATAGAAAGCATCAGGCTTTGGAAACAGTATTGGAAAAAGTAAAACCGATTGATCGAATGATCCATTTGGGAGATTCTGAGGGGTGTGAGGACTATATCGAAGCTTTGGCAGAATGTCCAGTTGATATTGTGGCAGGAAATAATGATTTCTTTTCTTATCTGGATCGGGAAAAAGAGATTTTTATCGGAAAATATAAAATATTATTAACCCATGGACATTATTATTATGTTTCCGTTAATAAAGAAACAATTATTCAGGAAGCAAAAGGAAGAGGATGCAATGTGGTCATGTTTGGCCATACCCATGTGCCATATTTACATGAAGAAAATGGAATAACTGCATTAAATCCAGGAAGTCTTTCTTATCCGCGTCAGGAGGGAAGGCGTCCCTCATATATTATCATGGAAATTGATAAAGAGGGAGAGGCGCATTATACGATTAATTATTTGTAACGATTCAGAAACAGGAAGGTTTATAAAATAATTCGAATAATTATGAAAATCAGTTTTTTAAAAAAATTTAAAAAAAAACAGGGAATTCTGTGAATGGAATGGCTTTAATAGTGTTAAAAAACCTTGTATTTTCAAGGGTTTCAAATGTTTTTGAAAAAAAATAAAAAAATTTCAAAAAAAGTGTTGACAAGTGCGTGGGGATATTATATAATGCTACATGTGTCACGGAGATGACGGAAAGAAAAAAGAAAACGGGGTGTGGCTCAGCTTGGCTAGAGCGCCTGGTTTGGGACCAGGAGGTCGCAGGTTCGAATCCTGTCACCCCGACTTTCCGCAGGTGTAGTTCAATGGTAGAACACTAGCCTTCCAAGCTAGATACGTGGGTTCGATTCCCATCACCTGCTTTATATTGTGGTTGGCAATATAAACGTGGTGGGTATAGCGCAGTTGGTTAGCGCGTCAGATTGTGGCTCTGAAGGCCTAGGGTTCGAATCCCTATATCCACCTTTGCAGGAAGATCCTGCTATACTGATGGGCTATCGCCAAGCGGTAAGGCACAGGACTTTGACTCCTGCATTCGTTGGTTCAAATCCAACTAGCCCAGTATGGGATACTAGCTCAGTCGGTAGAGCACTTGACTTTTAATCAAGTTGTCGGGGGTTCGAATCCCCCGTGTCTCATCTTAAAAAGGTATTGAAAAATGCCTAAAGAAAACCCCGATTTTATCGGGGTTTTTTCGTGTCATAAGAACAAGTTTTTAACATTGATTTTTATAGAAGCCAATAGGCAAAAATCTTATACTGACAGGACTTAAATCTACAAATAGCAACATGAATGAAAAAATTTCATCTATATGACTTTCCCTTTTGCCTAAAATGCAAAAGAATGTTTCAAAATAAAAATACGTTCTTATTTGTGAAATAAATATAATGTTTTAAATACTATGTAATTATATAAAGGGAATAGAAGCTATGTCTGAAAATGATTATTTAATGATTGCACCATGTGGTTTTAATTGTGAAAATTGTGCTCAATATCAAAAAGTTAAAAATTCCTGTGAGGGATGCCGCATTCGAACCACAAAGAAAAGTCAAATATGTACTATGAAAAATTGTGATAAAAATACACAAACAAATAAAAATATTTCTTTGTGTATGGAATGTGATAAATTTCCGTGTCGTCGTTTGAGAGAGTTCGATAAAAGATATCAGAAAATTACGAATGGATATCTTAGTGTTATAGAAAATCTTAGGGAAATCGAAAAATATGGGGTAGAAAAATTTTTAAAAAAAGAAAAAAGCAAATGGACTTGTCCGCAATGCGGTAGTCGCTTGTGTGTAACTAGTAATATATGCTCAAGTTGTGGATTTTTATATAGAAAATAAAAACAAATAATTGAGGATAAAAATGGTTGATTGGCAAAGAAGACGATAGAGAATTTATTGTGCTGTACAGCTACACGGAATAAATTATTAGCCCATTTATTAAAAAAATATTTTTTAGGCAAATGTATCTACACCAGTTTAATTTTAAATTTCGCATGAAAGAATATGTTGGCATCTTTTTTTCTCTCTTTACATTAAAAAGGCATTGAAAAAGACGCCCAAAGAAACTCCTATTTTATCGTTTTTTTCACGTCATAAGAACAAGTTTTTAGCAATGATTTTTATAGAAGCCAATGGGCAAAAATCTTATATTGACAGAACTTGAACACATAAATAGCGAAAACTGTACGCAAAGGTGTATGGAGAGTTGAAATCCATACGCCTTTTTCTTTTTCGATGTTATTTTTATTCAGTATCTCGAATCTTTATAAACAAATCAGATGAAATAATTGAAGAAATAGTCTTTTTATGATACAATAAAAAATAAACAGAATTATTTATATAAAGATGTTATTGAAAAAGAAAGGAAACTCTGCTATGAAATTTTAGAGTTTGTTTGTGATAGCCATGGCTCAAAAACCACGCTTCCATATATCAATTATAGTATATTTGTTCGCATACTTTAGGAATTACGTAAGAATATGTGATTCCTTCTCTTCATGCAATTCTAACACCTTGTGTCAGCCTGCTTACCATGCGGGATGTCACAGGGTGTTTTTGATATAAGATGAAAGAAGGAGAAATTTATGAATTGGAAATATACTTGCCAAAACTGCGGAACACCATTACGATATGAAGGTTTATGTTGGAAATGTCAGTCTGAGCAAAACCGAAAAGAAATTCTGGGATGGACAACAGAACAAATCAAAGAAAAGCAAAACGGATTGATTAAGAATATCCGAAAGCTGAATGATATGGAGGATCTGGAACTCACAGACTTCTGGCAGCTGCTCAGTTACCGTGATGCCATCACCCCGGAGATTCAGTGGGCGGCACTGGCCGCAGAGGTGTTCTGGCCTTGTGAGATCTATTACCGTGCCCCGGCAGATGTTCGGGATGGTCTGATTTCTGCTTTATTGGAAACAGATAATTCCCATGAAGCTGGGATCCTCATGTCCTGCCTTGCTATGCAAGGAGACGATAAAGCTTTGGAAACACTGTTAGAATTAGAACGGAATCCTCGGCCATGGCGCAAAGGACTTTATGTAGATCCATCCATCTATGCACAGATCGGTGGCTGGACCTTTGACAAAGAAGGGAATCGGATTCAACTCAATTTCGATACCTGTTATCCCATGGTAAAGGGTAATCTTGGCGAAGCAACCCCTGTTCGTATCGGTCGAACACGAGAAGATACCTGCCCTCACTGTGGCTGCCAAATGGTGGACATGCTTGTGCTGGATGGTCGGGATGAACGGCTTAAATTTCTGGGGCTGGATGGTATTTTAACTGCCACCTGCTGTCCCAACTGTGTCGGATTTTTAAAAGGTCCCGCATTTAACAGCTTTACTCTGGACGGCGGCGCAGAGGTATTTCCCTCGGAACTCTTTGACGGTGCGGAAAAGATGGATTGCTATGTGCGACCGGAGGACTATAAAGCCCTCACTGAAAATCCCTTTGTACTGGGTAAAGCACCTGTACCCTTGTTTTACGGTTCTGCTTGTGAAGATGTGAATACAGTAGGAGGCTTTGCCAACTGGGTACAGGATGCGGAATACACCATTTGCCCGCACTGCGGAAAGCCGATGAAATACCTTGCCCAAATTCAATGGGATACCGTGATGGACGGCACGGAAGGAACTCTTTATATTGAGTTCTGCCCAGAGTGTCAAATTGTTTCCATGCAGCATCAACAGACCTGAGAGGTGATTTGAAATGAGTTTGCCGAAACGCGACGGTGTAAATGACCGTTATTATCTGATACACAAACCGGACACTTCTCCAGAGGTGCTGGCGGAAGCGGATATCTGTATTCAGGATGTGCTGAACGGCACTGCCCGTGAAAATCACTCCGCCTACCCAACCGTAGTGCGAAACCATAATGGAACGCCCTTTCTTCCGGATCAACTGCTGGAACGCTATCTGACCGGGCTGCCGCTGAAGGGATTTCCCAACGCGGATGCTGTTTTTCTCTGCGATGCTATGCGGCGACTGGTGGGCTGGGAAGAGATCCGCTATGAGTTGGAGAAGTACATAGAAAAACAGGTGCAGGAACGCTACTTCCTTGTGGGAGAGCGCGAAGATGGGTTTACAGTCTTTCCGCCTTGTACAGTGTGTCCGGAATTGCGAGTGGAAGATGTGGATGAAGGTTTACTGCACTTTGCCTGCTATGTGGCTGTCTGCCATACGGTGCATGGACAGAGTTTTGAATCCCTCACCACCGAACACATTCTCGGTCTGGTTTCTCAGATTCGCCCCGACATAGTAAAGGATTTGAAAACCAATGGCAGTGGCAAATTACCGTCTAACATCCAAAAACGGAAAACAAAGCACCTGACAGCTACGGCCAACGACGCTTTCGCTACTATCCGTATCACCGCCAGAGACTGCACTGAGGAGTGCTATGATGAGGTTCTGGACTACCTGTGCGCTGTGCTGGAGCAGGAGGAATTCCCCCGCAGTTACTCGGTGGAGTTCAAAGGGAAGGGGAAGATCTATCTGCCCATTCCCGGATTGCCCAAGAAGGGAGTCAATCAGCTCTTTGCCTGCGCTGTGCAATACCCAAATCTGCATCCGGCTATAGAGCGATACGCTCGTCTGGCTATGCGGGAGTATGAGTGGTACCAAAACTTCGCCGATGAAGTCTGCGCGATGCCCGGCTCTTTCGCTGTGTTCGCTCTGGGGATGGAGGGAGAACAATGGGCACCATTGGTGGCGGAGTATCTGGATCTCTGCGACGACGAGCACTCCTCACTGCAAGAGAAATTCCTTCATGCTTTTATTCGGAAGTTTGGTTTCCAAACATGGACACTAGGAGTATTGGTACGGGGGGCATTGTCTATGCAGTGGCTGAAGCCTGCCAAGGAATTCCATAGCCTGATTGCCAATGAGGAAAGCCTGGATGCGCTGCTGACAGTCAAGCACTGCTTTTCCGCTTATCTCCTGCCGGAAGAGGACAAGGACCCGAAAGTCCGGGCCATCGCTTGGCAGAGCCTGATCTGGGCCATTTGGGGCAAAGATTCCGAAAATGGTGGACGCAAGGTCATCAAGGCGGCTCCTGCACAGCTGCGGGAGCGGTATGAACAGATCTTTGAATGAGGGGGAACACTATGAAAAAGAGAACAATTAAGGACTTTATTGCCCTTTATAACTCAGATGATGAAGAAAAATTGGTGCTGATCCAAAGCGGCACCAGTGCTGATAAAACATTTATGGATAACTTCTGGTCAGCCCATACCTGTGCCCTTGCTATGGCAGATGTACAGACTGGTCAAGTGATCTCTGACCGTTGTTACCTGAACTGGCCATTGACAGATAAAGAAAGAGAAGCCGGTGAATATTCCAATCGATTTGCTAAAGGAAAGGTCTATCGTATCAAAGTTCGATGCTGGAAAGGTACTGCACTCAGCGAACCCCAGTGGTATGTTACCGAAGTGTTGGAGGAGGATGTTCCCTGCTCGGCTCTGGAAGATATCTGGGCGGAGTACATAAAACCCATTGTTATTGAAGATGAGGTGCTGGGGACTCTGACGCTGGATCGGGAAATGAGTTTTTTCAATGGAACCTGCCGGTGGATGGGAAAAGAAGTACAGATTTCTCTGGATGTGGATATTGAAAACAAATCCTCCTGGACTCGTGTCAGAAATGTGATGAAGAAACTGATAGATGGTCAGGAGACATGGGATAAAGCTTTGCGGGATTTTGCCGCCAAGCAACTTACCAATCTGGCCAACGAGTGGCTGGCGGATAATGATCAAACGGATCGGAATCCTGAAAAAGACCCAATCACTGAAGATGAGTTTGGAAATCGTATTATTTTAACTGAGTTTTCTGTTTCTCCGGGCGGGCGTTTTACCGCTTGGTATGAAGACGACGATATGTTCTGGGACCATGTAGTTATTGTAGAAGCCACGCTGAAAAAAGGCCCTATATCTGCTGATATACAGGGATAAGGAGAGGAGGAAACCTAAATGAACAACGAGCAGATCACGGCTTTTTTACAGGAACATTGGAACTGGGTAACCCTGATTATTGGCGTTGTCCTGCTGATTGGGGTGATCATGAACTGGAATTGGCTCTGCGATCCCACCGGCAAACCGGACTCTCACCGCTATGGTCGTGGTTCTCGGCGGGTGATCTTCTTTCTACTGGGGATTGTGCTTATTGTAACCAGCATCATGGCCTGGGTGTTACAGGAATGCCGTTAGGAAAGCAACTATTGTAGGATGGGAGGAAAGCGACATGAAGGTGCTCAGTGTTGTAGGTGATACACCAGGCTGGACCTATATCAGCGAGATTTTCCACGAAATGCTCCCTGCCAGCACCCGAGAGACTATCTGTCATCCGGAATTGGCAGCTGAAAAAATGAAAGCAGCGCTGGAACCGATCCTGCTGGAACGGTTCTCCCATCTGGATTTCGATTTCTGCTTTTGTTTCCGGTGCCTCGACCGGGATTCCGGCTGGGTTTCCAAAGCAAGGCTCAGTCAAAACGATGATTCTCACAGCCGGTATACCCTCAACCATGTAGAGCAAGCATCATGTTCTCTAGGTATGGATATTGTGGTCTATACAGAAGATGTTATTCCTATCAAGAACGATAAGGAGGCCCAAAAGCGGCTGTTGGGCACAGAATTCTGGCCTTTCCTGCAAAAGACCCTGCCCAAATATAAAAAGAAGACCCCCATGACAGATAAAGATTTTAAACTGCTGTTCTCCACCCAGCATGACTGGCTGGCGCAGCAGGGATGGATTACGGAGGAAGGAGCGCAGACATAGATGATGACTCAAGAACAACAGCTCCGTCTCTACCGGCTCATGGAAAAGCTCAACTGGTTTTTCCATCAGGAGATGCACTATTTGGATAAAGAGATTGCGGAACAGACTGCACGGGAGTGTTATCCGGAGATTCGGGAGTTTACATATGATATTTTATGGAATGACCTGCCCAAAGAGGTACAGGAGCAGCTAATGGACGAGGATTAACCCTCAATGAATTTGAGCTGGCTGAGGAGGTTGAGATACAATGTCAGTAACCGCTTATAAAGTGGAAGCCGTCGGTCACGACCGAACCGGCAGGGACTTCGGCTATGTGAATATCATGTACCGCTATGGCAACAAGCAGTCCTGTCCTCGGCCAGATCAATGTGAAAAGATAGAGGTCATGTGGGCGGATGAGAGCGTCTACGGGCCGCCTGCTCCTGGCAGCAAGGTGGGCGACTTTATAAAGACATGGCTGATGGGCTCCTGGGACTGCGGAGTATTTACCCACCGGGAGATTGCCCAGCGACTCATAGATACCTTCACCGGTCTGAAGGTCAAGGAACTGGCATGGTTTGAGAACCCCAGAGAAAAGACGCTAAAAAACGGCAAACCACGTGTGCGCCGAGCTAAATGGCTGCCGGATTGCGAAGTGGATCTGGTGTACCTCTATTCTAACCACTATATTGACGCAAGAGAACCGATTACTACTGAAACTGACTTTTTCACAGTCACAAGGATGGACTCTTGGGGAATGAGCACTTGGTTCATGTGTACCCCAGAGGCCGCCGGGAAACTGATCGCCATGGATTACGACAATCTAGCCGTCAAGGAAACCACCATTGTGGGATAGGAGGAACGTGATATGAAAAAGCTATTACTAATACTTTCCGTTATTCTAACGATTCTTACATTCGCAGGTGCAATCTATGTCTTAACATCAAACGGGATAGCAAATGCAGGATACGCAGCAGTACCATTGTTATTCGATATTGTGTGCATTGGCGGTTACAAAGCATACAAAAACAAAGAGTAATTGATATACAAGATAATCAGAAAAAAGGAAGGGGTTAAATAGAGATGATGAGGTTAGAACAACTACCCCCTAAAGGCGTAAAGCGAGAACAAGCCATTTTGGAACTGGACAAGGATGAAGCAAACGGCGAACTGCTTCTCCAGCTTGTGAATACAGAAAAGGGCAAGTGCAAAACGGCAGCTCAGAAGGCTTTGGCGCAGCTGGAGTATGCCCCTGCTGCCTCACTGTGGGCCAAGCTGGTCAAAGGTAAATGGATGGGCAGCAATATCATGTCGGATTCCTGTTCTGACTGTGTATCGGAACAGATCGCGCCGGTCATCCTGAAGACACTCTCCCAGCTGCTGGACGATGGGGATACAAAGCCACTGAATATCGAACAACTGAACTTCTGTTTCCATTTGATGTTGGGGAAAGCCTCGCCCAAAATGCTGGAGGTCTATCGCTTTCTGGCGGAAAACCTGCAGCGGATCGCCCAGCTGAAACGCGCCCCAGTTTATTCTGATGATGATTGCACCTCCTGGTGGATTACGGACGGGCTTCGCATTTGGGATGCCACACCCAAAGAAAAAGAGAAAATTCCCGCTGTGGTGCTGACCGCCTCCTTGATCCGTAACCCGGATGAGCGGCTACAGGCATTGGCTGATGAGCTGAATGAACGCTACGGCGGTAGCTGGATGATCCCAGTATTTATGAAGGCGATCATCACCCAGCCCAAGGAGCAGGTGTATGAAACCTATTTTCCCCTTCTGGACACGCCGCAAAAAGGCTATTTATTCCATGCACTGGGAATGCTCCATTACCGTTGTTATCCGGAAGACTGGACCTTTGAACGCCTGGGCCCAGATGGAATGATTGCTCTGATTTTCTGGGGTTATTATAGCTATGGAATCTATGACACAAGGTTCATGTTTGAACGGTATGTGGAGCTGGATGAGCGGTGGCTCTTTGATCTGGCTAAAGACCCAGAAGGACGCAAGCCTACAGTGACATGGCAGACTTACAACCGAGGCGGTGTTCTGTATGGAAGCTACGACGAAATGTTCATCAGTCTGCTTCCCCGCAAGGTGGAAACCCCGGAACTGAAGTGCATTCTACGAGATTACTTCCGTATTCGCAGCGAAAAAGTGAGAGTGGAAGAAAGTATTACTGTTTACAAAGACGCTGCTGAGCGGTTCGGAGATGAATAAGAATTGAAACAACAACGAAAGTAGGTGTCTTATGTACCAAATTGCATATATTGGCCGCTGGGAGACCCTCCCGGAAACGGCTGTTGCCATCTGTGACCATGACACTCCCAAGCTAGAAGCAATGCTTCAAGGTGGGTTGGATCTGAATGCTCCCATTCAGCTTAGCGAGTATATCAAACTCACACCGCTGGAGATCGCGGTTTTTCGGAATGATGTGCCCATGATTCACTTCCTGCTGGAGCATGGAGCTGATCCCGGTCTGGCAGAGGAACAGCCCCTACTGCTCACCGCTGCCCGCTGTTGTGGGCCAGAGGTGGTGGTACTCTTTGCTGGACAAGCCGCACAACTCAGCCCCAAGCAGAAAGAGCGAGCCTTTCAGGAAGTGCGCTGGGGCAAGCGCCTGGAGAATATCCAGGTGCTGGAGCAGGTTGGGATCACAGTGGACAAGTTTGGCGGCGAGGCATTCCGGGCCGCTGTGTCCGAGGGCAATGCCAAACTTGCCCGACTGCTTCTGGAAAAAGGGGCAGACATCAATTATCACAAGCCGGACATGGTGTTTCCGAACGCTTCCACCGCTGTCACCGAAGCTGTCCGACACAAAAATCTCCCCATGGTGCGCTGGCTCATTGAGCAAGGAGCCGACATCACCATTGCTGATAAATATGGCGACCGGCCTTACACCGTGGCGGTGCAGAACAAAGATCAGGAGCTGGCCGACTACCTGAAGGCCCTTGAACCGGAGGAATGGCACAACGAACAGGAAAAGATCCGGCAGCTCATGCCCTATAAACTGCCCGCCAAGCTGGTGGAATACTTGAAAACCGGCCCGCTGCGGCTGGAGTTCCCGGAGCAAAAATGGGTGAAGTGGGCGGAGCTCTACTCCTTCATGGATGTGCAGGAGATGACCTGGAAACGGAAGAAGCTGCTCTCCCTCATGGTTCAGATGGATAACTACAGCGACTATCTGTTGCTGTGGAGCCCCAGGGACAAGAAACTGTGGTACTTGGATATAGAGCATGAGGAATTCCACCCTCTGGCCAAATGGGACGACTTCATTGCAGATCCCGGCCGGTATTTGAACGGAATGATCGAGGGTGAGTTTGAGGAATAAGGAGAATTATTATGACATCGATAGACTTTCTGAACAAGGTACATAAAAGCTTGGATTCTCAGGAATATCGTCTTTCCTATTCTCCGGCAAAGTCAAAGAACTATATGCTATACTGCAACGGCAACTTTATCGGCGGTCTGTTCGATGAGGAGCTGTGCTTCGTCTACGCCGATAGTGTAAGCAAATTGTTGGGATGCCCGGAACCTGTCTACCGAGGATACTCCAGTACCGCTCAGCACAGAATGCTGGTAATCCCGGAGGAACACTGGAAGCAGGCACTGAAACTGCTCTATGCCGAGAAATTTGACTGGAGCCGTTTGGTGTACGACATCACATACACCAGCATTGGCGCGGCTGTGGTAGAGGACTTTTACGACGAGAATGTGGTATTCTTGCGCTTTTGCTTTGAAAAGAAACTGCTGAAAGAGAACCCTCTGGACCGGCAGGGCCGTATCCTGCGTATGGTCTATATCAACCGGGATCTGACCGATACCGGTAAGCATTTGTTCCCTGAGTTACTGGACAAGTTCCTTGCCTTTTTTGATCGGAAAGGAAAAACCAGTTTGGAGACCATGCTGAAACGGTGGTACGTCGCACTGGAGAAGGAATACCAGAGTGTAATAAAGGGATAAGGAGAAAGGCATGATGAAAGAAGAAAACAAAGTATATATTACCGGTTTAGATGTCCGTGATGTTCCGTGGCACCAGCTTACCACCGCCTATGGCAGAGGAACGGATTTTCCTGTATATTTTGAACCCCTTTCCAAGATGGATGATTTAAAAGCAGTTAAAAACGCTCTTTATGAGCTTACCACGAATATGGAGCATCAAAGCACTTTATGGCATGCAACACCTTTTGGAATGATATTTATGAGCCGTATTTTAGTAGAGGCATTGAATAAAAGCAAAGAGAACCCTATTGCCAATTTCCTTGCAGGCGAGCTTTTAGACTTTCTCCTCTGTATTCTCCAGTGCTATCACGATGGAGATGAAATGGAACACGCCGATCCGCTGCCGCTGTTCTCCGATATGCTGAAAGAAAAATATCTATGGTCGGAAGAATACGACGAGGAAGAAGATGAGATGCGCTACGAGGAAGACGAAGTATTCCCCGATGACTTGTTCTACAGCTTCTATTACTATTCTTGGCAGGCAGTGCTGGCTTACCGAGGTGTACTGGAGCGGGAAGTCTCCACGGAGTTTGGCCCCAAGATCGCAGCAGTTCTGGAAATGCTGTAAAGGAGGATGCGCAATGTTTGAAGAATTCTATGAAATGTACGAGTCCGAAGAGCAGGAAGTGGTCGCTCTGATCAATCGCAGCATTGGGGGCGGATATAACTGGAAAGGCAAATTTTGGGAAATGACCGTCGTGACACTGGGTATAGTGTTCTGTGACACCGGCAAGGTCAGCACCAAAGAGGAGCGGCTGGATTGGCCGGTCACCGAAGAGGAGCGTAACAGTAACAAGGGCTGGGGACGCTTTCAAAGCGAGCAGATCTGCCGCCTGAAGATTCGCCGGATGAAAGAAGAATGGGCAAAAGATCTGGTGGCGTGGCCCTGGTGTATCTCCGAGGTGGTCAAAACCAATGAGGACTGTCCGGAGCTTCAGGCTGTTCTGGATGAGTATCACAAGCCGGTGGTGATTCAGGACGAGTTGCTAGGTGAGCTCACTCTGGATAAGAACTACGGTGTCTTCGAGGGAGAAATCAAGTGGTGCGGAAAGGATGTGCTCCTCTCTTTGGAAGTCAATGCCGAAAGCAAGCCCTCCTGGACCCGTGCCCGCAGTGCCGCCAAGAAGATGTTGGCTGATTGCGAAACCTGGGACAAAGCCATGCGGGAGCTTGCGGCAAAGGACCTGACCGAGTTGGCCAACAACTGGCTTTCTCAGGATGAGGAAAATCCCCGCAATCCGGAAACAGACCCTATCACAGAGGAAGAACTTGCCCGACGGATCAGCATGACGAGCCTGTCCGTCACCTCTGGCGGCAGCTTCACCGCCTGGTTTGACTGCGACGAGATGTTCACCGACCATGCAGTAACGGTCTACGGTTCCTTGAAAAAGGGTCTCAAAGCTGCCAACATTGAGGGGTAAGGAGGATAACATTATGAAACTGAACTGTAAACGCACTGATTTTACATATACACCAGGCGAGGAAATCTTCACCTTTCCCGAGGAATCGGGATTGCCCTTTCTTTTCGATGTAGATGAGGAACTGACCGACAATCCTGCTGCCATGGATACGGTGGGAGAAATGCTGGATGAGGCAGAGAAATTGGCGGAAAAGGCCAAAGCCGTCATCAAAGCGGCGCTGGAGGATGAGAACAGCCCTTACCACGATGTTGTGACATTTTTCATGGAGTTTCACCGAGACGATGTAGGCCCGGATATTGCAGCGGAACTTTTTCTGGGAACCGACCCTTCCAAACTGTCCTTTGCCGAGATGGTGGACTTTTTGCGGCTCAAACGGTTTGGCAGCCTGATGGATAGTGAAACCGAACAGCAAGCCTTTATTCTGGACCTTTCATTCAATCCGGAAATCACCGACGAGCTGATGGTGATCTACTTTGATTTGAATAAGGAGATTTTCTGTATCACCCATGAGAGCTGAATCTGTTGCTTGTATTTTTGATCCTGAACCAGTCCAGTGGGGCTTGCGAGGCGACCCGTTCCTGTGGCAGCTTCTGAAGGAGTGGTATCAGACGGTGGAACTGCCGTATCCACCCAAGGTTCTCCGGGAGGAAATCCTCCGCATCTTTGCTGATTTGACTGGTGAGCTGCCGGAGCCGGGCAAACACTACTATGTAGATCAATTTGCCAAAACTCATGTAGGAATGTCCACTGGTTGGATAAGCGGAGATTTTTGGCAGGCTACGGCAATCCCACTGTTAATGGAGCGGCTGGAGCAAACTAACTGTTCAAAGGAGTATGTACCATGATTTCAACAAGAGATTTATCTGGCCTACCCAATGTGGAGTGCCTGAAGAACTTCTGCAAAGGGCTGGCGGCTCTGGACATTATCATGCTGGAGGAGGA
Organism: Lachnospiraceae bacterium; assembly: GCA_026169045.1. GTDB lineage: Bacteria > Bacillota > Clostridia > Lachnospirales > Lachnospiraceae > Fimimorpha. The sequence goes on from JAPFDH010000080.1 coordinate 27,472, forward strand.
ATGGAGCTTCATCCGCCACTATACCTACAATCCTGTATGGCGAAAAGGCAAGGAGGCATTCTTTGCCACCGATGGCAGTGATCAGAGCATGATTGTCATGTTTGCGCCGGAAGGCTGTGTAATCAACGGTGTGGATTCCGAACTCTACGACTGGGAGGAAAAACTTCCCAATATTGAAGACCTGACAGAAGGAATGCCCCCTGCTTTGCAAAAGCTCATGGGCAGCCGTGAAGTCAAAAAGATGAAAAGCACCTTCTGTGTTTGGACGGAAGATGGCACCACCTGGCACTGCAATCCCATGGACGGCGAGGACGCATCTAAGGATCTGCTCTCCACGATTGATGGCAATCCACAGACCTATGTGGAGTATGGAAAGTGGTATCACGCTGACCTGCCTTTGGATATTATGCGCCAGCTTGCTGATGGGGTGCCAGTGACAAAAGAATTGGTCGCTACGTTGAACCCTAAGCGCAATGAATGGGAAGAAATCAAGGCGGGTCTGGATAAGATCGGGTATCCAAATGAACTTTGATTCGCAGCAGACAGGAGATGAATTGAATGATCAAAGAACGCATCCCCATCTCAGGCGATCTGAGAAGCAAGGCCAAACAGCTGATGGAGTACGCCGGATGGTATGAAGGACGAAAAGTGGACATTTACATTGCGGAGAAGTATTACGCCGAGCATGGTGTCCCGATGATGAAGACTACCCAGCGGTTTTACCGCAAGTATTTTGGACTGTGTTGTGAGTGGTACTTGGAACAGAAAAAACTGAGCTGGGCGGCTGACTTTCAATTTGCTTTGTTTCCTTACCTGATCAACGGGATCAAAAATCATTTGGAAGAAGCCTATTTTCGGGATATGTCCGGTTGTGAACTGGCAGAGATCGAACAGGCTGCCGGTGAAAGATGCCAGCCTATCGGTCATATCGGCTACTACTACCCGGCAGAAGTTTGGATCTCCGAGTATGGGAAACTATATGCGAAATATGAGTATCAGGATGAGATTGAGTGCTTTCCAGATGTGTTTTCCCTGATTGAACGGGATCTGCTGCAGTGCAAATTTGATTCCGCTGCCATGAAAACTGTGGAGGCACTGGATAGAAAGATATGACGAAACTATAAGGAGAAACTGTTATGAACATGAAAGAAAAATTGGAGTCGTTGGGCAAGAATAGCATAAGGCTGAAGATCGCCAGAAAAGAAACATACAAGCTGGGCGCCACTCGCTTCGGCGGGAAGCCGGATGTGCCGCCAGACTTCGTTTGGCCCACCTATGAGGGTGAAAGTTACGACCATGTGGTGAAGAACCGTCCCCTCACTTTCCTGGCACAATTTAACTGTGAGGAGCTGGCCCAGTTTGACAAGGAGCATCTTCTACCCGATCATGGCCTACTCTCCTTCTTTTATGAAACGGATACCCAGTGCTGGGGCTATGACCCAAAGGACAAGGGCTGCGCCCGCGTCTATTGGTTTGAGGATCTTTCGGCGCTGTCCGCTGCAAACTTTCCTGCGGACATGGAGGAAGATTTCAAATTTCCTATGGTCAAGGTCAAAGTAGACTCAAAATACTCCTATCCTTCCTGGCAGGACTTCAGCGAGGTGTTTCCAGATGAGAAGGATGAGGACGCTTTCAACGATGCTTGGGAGGAACTGACTGGTGAGGACCCAGAGGATCCGAATGACCGCTCCCAGCTGCTGGGCTGGCCTGATGTGATCCAGAACAGTATGTTCGACGAATGTGATTTGGTGACCCAGGGCTACTATCTGGGTGATGGTTGGGTTAAAATTCCGAAGGAGGTACGCCAGCGGGCAGAAGAAACAGCCCGTGACCGCTGGATGTTGCTGTTCCAGCTGGATATCGTGGAGCTTGGTGACTTTGAGCTGATGTTCGGAGACTGCGGGCACATCTATTTCTACATTACCAAAGAGGACCTGGCCGCCTGCCGCTTTGACCGGATCTGGCTGATCCTCCAGTGCTATTAAAACTATGAAACAGGACTTTACTATTTGGCGCAATCAAATATTGCAGAATCCGCGGGACATTTCACCGCTGAAATTCGGAATATCGCAGGATGAGGTCATAGAAATCTTTGGGAATCCCGATGCTGTTTCCACCATGAGAAGCGACGGGAAACCTTTAATCCTCAAATATCATGACATTGAACTGCATTTCGATAGAAAGGCCCCTCATGGGCTCTACTTAGTTTATAGCGACGACGAAATTGAGCTGAGCATAACAAATCATCACGAAGAACTGCTGCAGTCGATCACAAACACAGAGCTGGTGGACAATGAGTTTTTCCTTCGGGATGGAGCTGTCTATTTCTCCGGCCTATATGAAAACAGCTTGTTGAAGGGTGTTTCGCCCAAAGACTTCTGCTGTTGGCATTACTGGGGCAAATCCTCTACGGCCTGCTTTCTCGGCGGGATTCGCCTGCGTGGAGCAGACCCGGCATCTTTTCGGGTGTTAAACTATGCCTACGCGATGGACAAAACAGCCGTCTACACCACCAGCGGGAGAATCCCGGATGTAGAGCTGGCAGCCTTTCAAGTGCTGGATAACGGTCAGAACGATTCGGGTGCGCCCCAGGGATACGCAAAGGACAGCCGACAGGTCTACTTCCACAACGGAGACGGCAAGGTGAAGATCATCAAAGGCGCGGAGGTCTCCTCTTTCCGCTCATTGGGCGACACCTATTTTGCCAGGGATGAGAAACGGATCTATGCTTACGGTAAGCAGCTTTCCAAGGCCGATCTGACCTCATGGGAACTACTTAGCCACTGGTATTCCCGCGATACCAAGCGGGTGTACTATCTTAACCGGGAAATCAAGGGAGCAGATCGAGCCAGTTTCACTGTATGCACCCCGCTGGACGCACCTCCACTTGCTGATCACCTGGCCCGTGACAAAGACCATTTTTACCAAAATGATGAGATGATTGAAGAACCGCTGTGGCTGGAAAGGCTGCAAACAATACAAGAAGAATGAAAGGAATAAATAAAATGAAAGGAATAAATAAAATGAAAGCATTTGACCCGAATTATAAACTGTTGGACGAGATGTACCAGGATGATTACTATCCTGCTTTTTTGGTAGACAAGGTAAAAGACGAGATTCAAAAGGTCATTGATTTGCTGGAGAGCGGTGAAACCGACACTGAAGTGGTGCAAGAAAAGCTGGATGAGGCAGTGTTAGCTATCAACGATCTGCAAGAAGAGTTTGACGAGAACGAGAGTGAAATCGAAACGGTGGCACGGGACTGCATCGGCGTAACCGTAGACTACATTTTGAAGTGGTTTGGCATTCCCATTGATATGGAGGAAGCTATCCGGGAAAGAGACTGGTGATACCATAGCAGAAAAAGAACTGGTTGTTTGTGATGAGTGCGGCAGCCTGTTTTTCAAAGGCTCCTCACAGATGATGGGACTGTGCCCGGAGTGTGCCCATATTCTCTATGGCTACCCCAATTGTCTCCATCATTTTCAGAATGGCCGGTGTGTAAATTGTTACTGGGACGGCTCAAAGAGCGAGCACATCAAGCATTTAGAGCAAGATTGAGCCCAAAAGGATTGGTGAAGACGATGTCTATTAAAAAAATGTTTGGAAAACTGGATAAGATCGATATTCTGGCAGAAACCAAAACAGGAGAAGTAGTAATGGTTTTGGTTTGCAATGGCTTTATTGACGGCTCTCCGGAAACGCAGAAGGCAATGCTTGACAAAATGGAAGGCTATCTAAACCACACCCGGAGTGAGGAGTTTCAAAAGGAATATGGTGGCTGGCCTGTGATTTTGCGTGTAACTTTTGGACGGGAGCCGGATGAGCATATCCTGGCTCTACTAAGCAAGTGCCCTGCGTGGGCAGAGGACTACGGCGTAAAGCTGGAAATTGAAATTGGAGGTAAACAGGTTCGCATTGTAGAGAGCTGACCTGTGCTCAAATCGAATCAACAGGAGGAAATCATCATGCCGACTACCGAATGGCTAAATAAATACGAATCAATCAAGGATAAACTGGTCTGCAAAACAGACCTGGACGCATATTTCACAGAAAAAGTGATTGGGAACATGAGCGTGGATGTGCTGGACATTGGTGCTGTTCATTTTCCTACCGGAACGATCATTGCCTGTGATCCGCTGGTGGAGCTGGAAGACACACTGCCGTTCATGCAGACGCTCCCTGCCGGAAGTTATGCTGTGAAAATTTGCGTAGTACCCAGTGAAAAATATGGTGACCGTTACGCTTGCGTTAAGGTGGAGGTCAGTCAGGAGAAGCCGGTTCGCTATGAGCTGGGTATGACGGGCAACGAAAATTTTGATGAAGAAATGGGTGAGGACGACTACTTTGGGTTTGGAGTGGATGCCGGAATGGGGTGCATTGCAGACATCCAGACTCAGGCGGCTTTTAAGACATACTGGGCCAAGCGGCTGGAAGAAGACCCGGACATCGACCCTTACAACGACCTGTTCTGCGATCTTTTGGAGGAAAATGCCAATACCCACCCAAAATATCAGGGTGACTGCGGTGACTGGCTCAACTGGACGGTACCGGACACGGACTGCAATCTGCCCATCTTCGCCTCCGGCTGGGGTGACGGCTACTATCCCGTCTACTTCGGCTATGACGCAAAGGGCGAAGTCTGTGCCGCATATGTGCAGTTCATCGACATTGAGGACAGCTACAAGGAACAGGTGTAAGGAGGTAAGCTATGGAATGGCCAAAACGAGCACGGACAGTGGATTGGGAAAACGGTGTTCTGACTTTCGATGGAGACAAACAGTTTGACATTCCGGAGCTGACTATAGAGATCATGGAACAACTGGCTGGTTACACTCTGGTTGGATTTCATGTGAAAGGCTATCCAGTGACAGATGAAATGCTCATCCCATTTACCGCACATAAAAATATGATCAACTTCGGTGTGGAGAACGGTACACTCACCGACGCCTGTTTCCCTGTTTTTTCCGTTATGCCTAAGCTGCGGATTCTGTTGCTGGATGGTAATGCCGGAATCAACGGAAGCGGCCTTTCCACCCTGCAGGAATGCAAGATCGACCTTTTGACTTTAAACCGTACCGGACTCAATGACGCCGGTCTCATGCAGGCGGCTTCTATCCCCAAGCTCTCCCATATTCAGATCGACCGCACTGCTGTCACCTATGAAGGTTTGATTGCCATTGCTGAAAACAACCGAATTGAACCGATTTCGCATGAACAGTTTACCAAGGAGCAGATGGAACACTTCTCTCAGGTACAGAGGGAAAAAGCCAAAAAGCCCACCCCTTTAGACGAACAGGCGGCAGAGGAATGCCGCAAAGTTCTTTCAGCTTTCTTTGAAGAAATGACAGAATGGGAGCAGTATATGGAACAGGCCGGGTTTGAGGATGCCGAGGCTGCACCCCGCCTGCTGGCAATCTGGGAAAAATATGTGAGTGAAAAGCCTCGCGCTGGTTACCGACCTTTGGGTCTCTCGTACAGTGCTCAGGGCACTTACAAGGGTGAACAGTTCCTGGATGCGGAACAGATCACCAAAAACAAGCTCTATATCTATACTAGAGAGAAAAACACCGGCTTTGACCGCCGCTTCCTCATGAAGCGAGTGAATGAGAGCTGGATGATCGACGCGGTGCAGGAGCGTTTGGATGGCTGGCAGCGCACAGGATTGTAAGGAGAACTTAGAAAACGATGAATACCATAATGATTTATATGTCTACCCATCATCAGAATACGAAAAAACTGGTTGATGCAATCAGTGAAAAATATCATATTAAAACCGTACCGATTTCCGAGGCTCACAGTATTGATTTGAATTCTTACGATATGATCGGTTTTGCGTCCGGTATTGCCTTTGGAAAATTTTACGAACCTTTAGAACGGTTTGCAAAGGAACGGCTTCCTTATGGCAAAAAAGTCTTTTTCCTTTATACCTGCGGAAAAAACAATGACAAGTACACCAGTTCTATTTCAGATATTGCCCAGAACCATGAGTGTAAAATTTTAGGTTCCTATGGCTGTTTGGGATTTGACACCTATGGTCCGTTTAAGCTGATTGGCGGCATTTCCAAAGGGCATCCGACACAGGCTGAAATCGAAGATGCTGCCACGTTTTTTGAAAAAATAATCAGCAAATAGCAGGTATTGGACTGGATTGTGAGGAAGTAAAATGAGTTGGAAATTTGAAACAATTGGTCCGGACGGTCAGTGCAAACTGTTCGGAGCAAATATTTTTGATTATGATTGGCACCCCACTGGCAGACGTGTAAAAGTATAAGATCTACTCTATCATCAGGATCACACCTTTAAAGTCTGGCAGGTAGAGATCAACGGGCAAATCCGGCGTTTTGCCGCCGGAGAGTTTTCTAACTGCGTGTGGGGATTCTATCTGGAAACTCATTCATAGATGAGGGGAGGTATGACTATGAAGGCGAAAGCCGGAGATATTTATACAGTTTATAACAAATATCTGGAACGCTACACCGCCTGCCAGGTAGCCTATATTGCGCCGTCGGACATGGTGAGTAAGCAGCCTTGGGCGGTGATCCTCTCTCTGGATTGGGTAGGTAACGTCCCTCTGACAGCGGAGGAACTGCCTCTTCTCTGTCCGCTCTACATGGATTTCATGTACTGGTCCTGTGACCTTCATCTGCTGCGGGTGCCGATGGAGGTTCCGCCCCAGTATAAGTTGGTGGGCACATTTCCGCCCTTCACCGACGAGCCCTGCCGCTCCTACGGCGGCTGGAACGATGGCGTGCAAAGCAGAACTGTTCGGTGACCGGGAGATTAGGGAACGGATACTGGGTTGCAGTGACTTCAAGCAAATCAAAGCACTGGGTCGTAAGGTACGAGGATTTGACCAAGCCGTATGGGATAAGTTTAAATACGCTGTGGGATCCATGATCCATTTAAGTGGCGCGGACAAAACCTGCTTGGCTTTGCACTGATGGAGGTGCGGGATGAGCTGCGCCGAGTAACTCAGAATGAAATGTTATGTGATTGGAGTTTAGTATGGGAGAAATGAAACTTTATGAACTGGTCAACCAATATCATATTGGTACAGAACTGACCTGCGCCGAAGCGATGTTCATGGCTTGCAATGAGTATTATCATCTAAACTTATCTGAAGAAACCCGGAAGATGTTTTCTGTCATGGGTATTGGAATGCAAACCGAACATTCCTGCTGCGGTGCCTTTACTGTAGCGGTAGGAATCATCGGTCTAATGACCGCAAAAGAAGGTCAAACAGATGTGGATAATATGGAAGGCTATCAGATGATTTCCGAATTGACGGACTTTATGCTTGGTTTCTACGGAACGCTCCACTGTATGGAACTTCAGCGGCTGGAGATTACAGGATTTGAAAATCCCTGCCACGCCATTGTGGAGGCGCTGGCGAAAAAATTGGAGGAACTGCTGGAGGGATGCAGTATGATGCTATCAGCAAATGAGGAACAGCTGTACTCGTGAAATCGGAAAGGAAAAGATGCAATGGAATACATCAAGCTCTTTTGGGAAAAAGCACCGGAAGGAGAACCACCGGTCATCCTCTATGAAGTGGATATAGAAAGTGATCGGCTGGCCCTCCGCTCCATTGACATCTTTGCGGATGGACAAACCCGCAACATCCCTGACCTTTACGACGGCGCCATCGAGATAATGCCGATTCCCACCGTGGAGGAATTGAACGCTCATGTCTGGGGCGAGGAATTCCACGCCTGCATCATAGAGAAGGCGGAATTTGAGACCATCTGGGAGAGCTGTTTTTATGGCGGAATACTTGGTGAAAGCGAGGAATGACAATGGTTGAGATCAATCGCGTCTGGCTCAATGTGAATACAGACAATAATACAATCACACTATTCGGTCGCCCCCGTGTATCCGTTCATGTGGATGAGTACATTTGGAGCTTGATTGAAGAACATATTGTGAAGCCTCATAAGCTCATGCGTAGCGAAAAGCATAAGTATCTGCTGAAAATTTCCTTTAATCGATTTGATCCGGTGCGGCATCGATATTATCCGCTTTCACCATACAACGGGTCGCTTCGAGAAGGCGTAAAGCCTAATAGTGCAAACGGATGGTATCCCCGTGAGGATTTTGCAAACGCTGAGGAACGCACCACCTGGTTCTCTCCCGATAAAATCTGGACAAACTGCGGCAACAAGGTTCTGGATGTCAATATAGATGCCGCCAATGTAAGCGAGAGCATCGCCCCCAGAGAATACGTTGACGTGCTGTTTGATGGAATTGGGGCAGCATTAGTGTTTAACTTCAAAAGGCTCAAGCGCGAGGCGTTTGATGGGCTGAAACCCAAGATCGACTGGAGCGTGGTAGAGAGATTTCCATTTCCCGCGCCCTTTGAGGATCAGCAATACATTGGGGATGAAGGCAAAATTCATGTGTATTCCTGGGATGGTAGACAGGAAACGACCCTTGTAGGTCCCTATTCCGTGCGGGAATTGTATCTGGAACATTTCGGAGAATAACGAGGAGGAATAGGATGAAACAGACAGATATTTATACCGAGGCTCTGTCTTGCCTGCGCCTGATTTTATGGGCTGATCACCCAGAATTCAAAAACTGGATTGACTGGATGGAGAGGGATATTCAGGACTGGACCCAGCGCCGTGAGGTCGCCCACCATCTTCGGGCATACGGCGGCATGGGCTCGTTCAATGATCTGCCCAGTATGCGCGGAAATCACGACTATATTTTTGACTTTCTCAAGTCCGTGTGCTATGCCTTCGGCCACCTCTACGGCAAGCGGGAGGGCATTTCGCCAGAGGTATTGATGGAGGAGTGCCTCCACGATGTAGAGCAGGCAGCCTATCACCCGCATAAGGCACTGAACCGAGCCATTGCCCAACACTTGATGCAGGGCGATCTACAGGAGAATTTGGATAGGCTGCAGGAGGACTTGCTATGAATGAAAAACTATTTCGCCCCCAATTTAATCAAATAGAAACCACCGAGAAGCAGGCGCTGATGGAGAGCCTAGCTGCTCGTTATGATATGACCTTTCTTGGTCTACATACCTTTGACCGATGGGGTCAGAGCTGCACCACCGGTATATTTCAGAAAGACAGCCGAGAGTTTGTTTTTGTTCCCGGTGATACTGTCACACTGGGTTGGGAACAGTTCGCCATAGGACTGAATCAAGACAGTCAAGAGGAGCTGGACTATCTGATTCAGGAATGGGAGATGGAGTGCGATCCGAATGAGATGATTCGAGAAAGCATGGCTCCCGTTCGACAGGCAACAATCGGTCCCATGCTGGTTGGACGGGAGTTGGAAGAACTCTGTTGGGAACCGGTCAAGATGAACGATCCCAGACTAACTGCCCATCCTGATTGGCTGAAGAAGTTCCGGGATTTTGGCTGGAGCGATCTTGATAGGCTCACCTTGCATCAGTCAGCCCGCATTGAACGGACGGCAAAGGGATTTCAGATATGGATTTATAACCAAATGGATTATGATTCACTTATGGAGCAAATGGAAAAGCAGGGCCTTTCTCTGCCCACTGCAAATGAATGGGCTTACTTATGCGGCGGCGGATGCCGCACATTATTTCCTTGGGGTGACGGAATGGACTACTCTATACACCTGCATCATTTTGAAAGTCCAGAAGATGAGGATAAACCTTTCGATATGGAAGAACCCAACTTCTTCGGTCTGTCCATTGCCTATGATCCATATATGCGAGAAATAGTGAAAGCTGATATGTTTACTACCTGCGGTGGTGATGGCGGACGCAGCATCTGCGGTGGACTTGGAATCTTTCTCGGCTTCCTGCCCTGTTCGCCGCACTGCAAGCCGGAAGTACAGGAGAATAAGCAATTAAACGGCGACTATGATTTTTATCGCCCTATCATACGGGTGAAGATGGACGGATAAACTGAAGTAAAAGGAGATGCAGACATGGAAGTAATCAAACTGCCCAAAAAATTCCGCATGGTCTGCTATGAGATCATGGATGGCAAAGAAGAAGCACTCCCTGCTTTGGAAACTTTCGCTGATAAATACCCGCATCAAGTGGCAGCAATCTAAGCGACGAGCACATGATCGCCATGACGGTAGTCGCTATCCAGCTCCACCGGGAGCAGGAACTGATAGAGGAGCTTACGAAGAAACAGGCGCGCATCCGGGAAGCTGCTTTTATTGATAACGGAAATCTGGTGAGAAAATAAGATAAAAACAGGAAAAGAGGAAACAGATATGGGCAAAGAACTGGAGTTGTATAAAAATTTTATTGATGGTCTTGTAGAACGGAAAGACAGCGTGACGGCCCTGTGGGTCAAGGGTGATGGTTTCCCAAAGATAGCGGACAACAAGGCGAAGAATGATTTTCTCGCAACACTGACCCCGGAGCAGAAAGATGTGCTGGCCGAGATACTTCAGGACGAACATATTGCGGGTATCCATACCACTCTTGCGTATATCAATAAAATGATGGACTTGGATGGTTTGGAGCTTCATCAGGACGGTGAATCATACCCCAACGACTATTTTGAAAGCCTTCATTATGACTTCATCAGCCGTTGTGACGGAGATGAGTGGCCGGAATGAAAGGAGGAGTAATATATGTATATCGACAAATATTGGGACAACTATATTGGAGGCTCGGATGATAGCCTGAACCTTGTGGCATTTTTGGAAGATCTGAAGAAAGAAGAAATCCCCCTCAGCGAGATTTTTGCCAAGATCGGGCTGGACAAGCAGAACTGGGACTTCCATCAGACTGTGGAGTATCTGGAATTCACCCATTCAGACGGTGTGGAGATGGACTTCCATTTTGCTATTGATGTGGTCACTGATCTGGCCGCTATCCTGTTGGAGTGCAACGTCAACGGCAGTGTGAACCTGCAAGATTTAGACGAATATAACACGTCTTCTCGTCGTATCCGTATCACTGCCACACCAGAGGAACATGATGCCATGAACAAGGCACTTGCGGACTTTGCCCAAAATCCCTTGTCTTATGACCTCCATGAGATGATGGATGATGAGGAAATTCAGGAGATGGCACATCATGTGGAGGCGCTGCGGAAAGAACTGTATGAGGCAGCTGGCCGCAACCGCAACTACCATGTGAAAGCGGAGGATGTGAAACATCTGCTTCCTGACTGGGAGGGTGCCGATGGCTGCATCGCTACCAACCGTATCACAGTGGAGGGTCGCAAGGTGGGCTACTGCTATCGTGAGAAGCCGGATGGTAACTGGGACAGTGGCTGGCGCTTCACTGCCGGTGACGAGAGTGATGAGTACATGGACGACCCCAATAATGCCGGAATTTACAAATTGAACACAATCTGCAACGACGACCCCGATATTATTCCGTTGCTGCATACGCCCGCCCCATGTGCTTTTGAACGGGATGAGAATGGCGTGTTCCAGCAGATTAAAGACTGGAAATCGGAAGAGGACCCGGATATGGATATTTTAGAGCAATGCCAGAAGTGGCATGAAAACGACAAACACCAGAAGATTATTGACGCACTGGAGGCCATCCCTGCCGAGGAGCGTACCCCGGAAATCGATATGGAGCTGGCGCGAGCCTACAACAATTTGGGTGATCCTGACAATCCAGAGGGCAGAAAGCTGCTTCACCGGGCACTGGAACTGATGCAGTCCCACGAGGAGGAATTGGGAGACACTTATTCATGGAACTTCCGCATGGGTTACTCCTACTTTTATCTGGATCAGGAGGGTCGCGCTCTGCGGCATTTTGAAAAAGCTCTGGAACTGCATCCCGGTGATGATCCGAAGCTCAACACCCGACAGGACATTGAGGAACTGATCGACTCGTGTAAGGAGGGCGTTTCCCTGCCGCAGTTCTCGGAGTGTTTCCGGGAGCGGATAGAAAACTGGTGGGAAATCTTTGCCGAAAAGGAAGCCCAGCTGCGCCAGATGATGGACGAGGATAAGGAGCGTACCCGTAGCGCAGAACTCGTGGCCCAAATGCAGGAAACCCTGAATCTGGTTTTTGATGAGATTTCTTTCGAGATGGGCGTGGGCGGCGAGAAGTACGAGCTGATCCTCACCCCGGAGGGCGACAAAGTCAAACTGTTTGAGCTAATCTATTTTCAGAAGCACGCTCCGAAAGAGGTGCTGGAGTATTGGAACATCCTGGTGGGTCGTCAACCGGTTCAAAACATCGGTCTGCGAACCAATGATGGCTGGGAGATTTCCGGAGATGATGTGCAGATCTGGCTGGAGGAGCAAGGCGAAAACAGCTTTGCCATCTCCGCCTACTGTGAAAAGCTGCTGCCTATGCTGCAGGAGGAAGAAGGCAGAGTCTGGTGGATGCTCACCACTCTCACTGATCAGGTGCTGGGTGAGATCTCCCATATGAGATACATAGACAGTTTTGATGTGTTGGAGGAGCCCAAGGCAGAGCCGTCCATACTCTTGGCCCAACTGCCCGGCCATCTGAAGGAACGAGATCTGGAACTGTCTACTGATCCGGAAGCATATCTGGAGCGCTATCTTGGCTACGAAATGAAATCTAATGAAGAACCGGACGCCGATTGGAGGCTGGATGTGATGGTCGGCTCCACCAACTGTGTGCCGCTCATCAATGGCTATTTGAATGCTGACAACGATTTTATGGATCAACTCCACGCCGACGGCGCGGTGGCGGGATTTTTCTGCTATCCTCTGGATACCCTGCGGGAGGAGGAAGGATCACGGAAGATCTTTGATTTCCGGGATGAGTTGGAGGAAGTGTTTACCACTGATGAAGGATCGGAAGTGCTTACCTTAACCGGCGGCGCCACCGGCATTTATTGCGGCTATGTGGACTTCATTGCCTGGGACATTCGAGAGGCGCTGAACATGGCGAAAGAGTTCTTTGAAGGTACGGATATCCCCTGGGCTATTTTCCACTCATTCCGCCGTGAAGCAGGTTCTGTGAACCTGAAAAAGCCGTCCGAAGAGCAGCCGGATGACGGTGATGAGGATGATTCGGACGGCAAAATGCCCGAAGACGAAGAATCTGGTGTTCCAGAGGTCTATACTGAGGAAGAAATGAATGCTGTCGAGGAGCACATTGAGAAGTATTTCGGCAAGTTCGAGAATGTGTTCCATGAACTGGACTCTCCAGACATCCATGTGGACATCTGCGTTGTTCCGCCTTCTGAAGAACGGGATTATTACACTCTGGTTACGATGGGTATGGGTGCTCACCGTATGAATGTGCCGGAGGAGCTTGCGGAATACAAGCTGGAACGAGCAGAGCTGGTCATTGCGTTACCGGGAAACTGGAAGCTGAAGCATGAGGATCTGAAGAACGAGCGGTGGTACTGGCCCATCCGCCTGCTGAAAACCCTGGCCAGACTTCCCATTGCCAGTGATACCTGGTTGGGCTTCGGCCATACCATGGACAATGAGGGGGACTTTGCAAAGGACACAAAGCTGTGCGCCGCCATTCTGACAGGTCCCCAAGATACGGAGGACGGCAGTGAAGTCTGCATTCTGTCGAATGGCGAGGAAGTTAACTTCTATCAGGTGATTCCTCTCTACCGGGAGGAATTGGAATATAAGATGGAGCATGGTTCAGATGCCTTGCTGGACAAAATGGACGGCATCAGCTTTGTTACATACAATACCCGTCCCAACGCAATGACCATGGGCAAAATTGGTAGCATAGAGGACGGAGGCGTTATGGAAATGGATACCGCCGACTGGCATCTGGAGACCATTCATGAAAAGAACCTGCCAGTAGATGAGATCAGCGTCTACAACCACATGGCTATTTATCTGCGCTGGTGTATGGAGCATGACCTGATGAGAGAAGAATTCCTCGCGGAGTACGGAGAGGTAGCAGAAAAGGTCAAAGCTAATCCTGCCAGTGTGGATCTGCGGGAGTTTATCCGGGATGAGCTGGACAGTCAGCTGGTCGGTCCGATGTTCAACAAGATTGGCCGAGCCTTTGCCTCCTACTACTATGGTGCATATTCCAATGGTCAGGAAAGTCCATTCTTCCCCGGAGATGTTGATGATTATGCCTTGGAATACTTCGGTTCAGAAAAGTATCACTCTGAGGAGTTCCAGGACGAAGCCTACCTGTTCATCCCCTTTGACGAGGACTACTACCAGGCCATGGCAAAGGTGATCGAGGACCGCTTCATCAACTGGAAAGGACAGGACTTTGACGAGGACACGCTGGAGCCTTCCGAGGCAGCTCAGGCCATCATGGAGTATCTGGACTGCGAGTGTACCTATTTCCCATCCATGGCAGATGATGACCCCATCATGTCGGCATACAGCTATGCCAAACGGGAAAGCATCCAAGAAGGTTTTGTGCCGGTGCTCATCAAGGCGGATGACGAAACGCTGCTGGAATGTCTGGTGATGAACGCCGACCCAGAGAATGATGCGGACTTTTACGAATTTGACCTCAAAACCGTAACGGAGTACCGCAAGAAGATACTTGCCTCCCCTATCAAAGACGGAAAGGCGGTTTTGGAGGAATTGATCGGCCAGCGCAAGGAAGAAGCCGAGGATGATGATATGGACTGGGAGGAAGTCCTGGGCGAGATGGAGGGCGGCTATGATAACTGCCGTTTTTCAAGCTACTGGAGTTCCGATAACAATATGACCTATCCGCTCATCCTGGCCAAGATTCCAGTGAAGAATCCTTGGGAGATTTTTGCCTATCTGCCCTTTGGCGGCTGGAATGAATGTCCGGATACTGTGGAACTGATGGCGGCGGCAAAATATTGGTTCGAACAGTATGGTGCGATGCCTGCCGCAATAAGCCATGACGAACTGGAGTTCCTGCTCCCAGTTCCTGTCTTCAAGGAGAAAGCCATGGAGGTGGCGAAAGAGCAGTACGGATTCTGTCCTGATGTAGTGGATCAGGAGCAGGATGACCCCACCGTGGGGAATTTGGCGGATGTTCTTTGGCAGTCTACCGTCTGGTACTTCTGGTGGGATTGAGTAGGAGGATGTATCTATGAACGAATACCTAAAGCAATATATTGAACTCCAAAAGCAGTTTCGAGAGACAAAAGGAGATCAGGACAGTGTCCGTGCCCTCTACGCTTTTAAAGAAAAACTGGAGCTATTGGAAGATAAGCAAGCCAAGGAAGTGTTGGTGGATGTGTATGATCTGCTGGATTTTAAGAAGGATGCTTACGAACTGCTCTGTCAAATTGGAAATCGTTCTGATAAAAAGACCCTCAAGCGTCTGGGTACACTAAAGGACTATGCGGAAAACTGGGGCAATCATTACGCTCTCCCCAAACCCAAAACGCCGAAGGAAAAGCAGAAAGAGAAGGAGCGGCAGTCCCAACTGGGGATGCCCACATTCCGGTATCATCCCAATCCGTTGGATACCGGCGCATTTGAGAAATCTAAAGAAGGGGTTGTCTGCGACTGCTGCGGCAAGATCACACACATCTACTATACTGCTCCCTTCTTCTCGGTAGAGAATATTGAGTATCTGTGTCCGGAATGCATTGCCAGCGGCGAGGCGGGTCGGAAATATAACGGCAGCTTTCAGGACGATTTTTCTCTGGATGATGGCGTAGACGATTCGGAGAAGCTGGATGAACTCATCCACCGCACTCCCGGCTATTCCGGCTGGCAGCAGGAATACTGGCGTGCCCATTGCGGTGACTATTGCGCCTATCTGGGTAAGGTGGGTGTCAGAGAAATGCGGGCGCTTGGTGTGCTTGAGGAAGTGCTGGATGACCCTATGTGGGACGATGAGCAGAAAGAAATGATCCGGGAATCTGTTAACGGAGGACATCTTCAGTGCTATCTGTTCCGATGTCTCCATTGTGGAAAGCACCTGGTCTGGATGGATTTCGATTGAGAAGGAGGTGCCTGCGCCAATGGAAAAAACTTTTATCAACCCTGCCACGAACAAACAGTGGCGTATTGAAATTGACGGTCTAACTATCCGAACCTGTTTGAATGGCGGGAAAGTCAAGGAGCTTTTGTGCGACTCTGTCTTCCAGGTCAAGAGCAAAGCGGCCAGCGCCATGATGGGACAGATGCAGAAAGGATTTGTTCATCAGAATCCAAACGCTGCTTTTGGAGAAGCACGGTGCCACCGATTTGTCGGGAAAGACAGCAACGGCTTTATGCCTCTTGCTGCCTCTCTCAAAAGAGATGATTTCTTCCTTACCAGAGTGGCGGGCGATTTTAAGGACGAGATTCTTTATCACTTTGATTGTAACGGAGAAATCATTGAAACGATCTCACTGGGTGCAAAAAGAATGACCTATGAGCAGATTCTCTGTCCAAATGACACTCTGCTGATGAACAACAGCTATCTTATTGAGCAGTTCTCTCTCCGTACCCATGAGATCACGCCTTTCATCAATAAGAAAAACAGCATGAGGACTATGCTGGATGTCAGCGGTGATCTGGCTATGTGGTACACAGGCGAAGAGATCGTCGTCTTTGACTTCGGGAGCAATACAGAGGTATGGCGGGAAACTGTGAAATGCAAAAAGTCAAAGGATCCGAATTTTGCTTATTACTGCTTCGGTATGCTCTCTCCCAGGCAGACTAAGGCAGTTTATTGCGTCGCTGAGAGTGAGTATGTGATTGTTGACTTGAAGTCTGCTGAAAAAACAATAATCTCAAACAATGGATGGCATCCATTCTTTTCTCCGGACGATCAAATCTTCTCTGTTGGCGGTAAATTCTATGTGAGTCAGACGGGAGAAGAAACAACCAATCCTTTTCCCTTTACTGTTCGGCAGGGTCTGAGTTTTTCGGATACCTGTACAATACGGACAAGAGGCAAACTGATGGCGGTTCGGCAGGATCATGGCAGCTCTCCAATAGAGTTATGGGATACCAACAGCGGTCAGCTGTTAGCTTCCATTGATGATCCCTTTGTGGTGCTGCAGGTGAATTTTGCCTTTACCCAAAGAGGACTTGTCCTGCACACCGATTATGGAGCGATGAGTATCTATTCCTGTGCCATCTAAAACGGAGTTTTATACTATGGATGATAATATGAAAGCACTTTTGGAACAGAAAAAAGTGCGGCTAAAGATAAAACAGCAATACACGGAGATACTGCAATACAAAGATCATCTCACGAAAAGCATAGAACATTTTTCTCAAAAATACCGATATGCGGATGAAGAGGAAGCACTCAAAATTGAAACCTTTATCTCAAAACTCAATTTTGTGCAACCTGGGCAACTGGCGATCAAAGAAGTTTGCCCATATTCCTATGGGAACGTCTACTTGTGCTTTTTGATGGGAACTGACGCATTATTTCAGATTTATATATTCGGGAAATATGATGACATCATGAGTGATTATGATGAATGGGAATTGTTCAGTCCGTGCCTGTTACTTGTAGATGAGGACTTTATTCATTATGTTTATATCAACGATGACGGCGAAGTCATGGAATCACAAATATAGTGATGGCGGGGAAAGAGCGTGGACACCTATGTGGGATGACAAACATAAGGAAATGATTCAGGAATCCGTCAATGGCGGGCATCAGCAATGCTATCTGTTCCAGTGCCTCCACTGCGGGAAGCACCTGATCTTGATGGATTTCGATTGAGAAGGTATCTGCACCAATGGAAAAGACCTTCCTCAACCCCGCCACAAATAAACAGTGGCGGATTGAATGTGGACGAGGATTTTATTCATTAAACCTATGTTAACGATTATGGAAAATCGCAGAATCGCAAGTATAGCTGTGCCCTATGAAAGAGAGTATTTACCTATGGACAAAGAAATATTGATAGCAAAACTTCTGAATCTTGCTGAGGGGCGGGACCCCCCCGAAACCTGGCGGAACTGGACGCTTTCTGTGCGGAGCAAAAGCGAGTGCAGCGACAAAAGCAAAATGAATTCAAGGCCAACAATCCGGAGCTATTCCGACGCTACCCCAAGTTTTCCAAAGCCTTGGCTAATACCATTGAACCATCTGATGAGATCAAGCCTTCCGCCACTGAGAAACAGATTGAGAACCAAGAAAAAATCCTGGGCTTCACACTTCCGTCTCAGGTACGTTCTTCCTACTGACAGCAGGAATCAATGTGTCTGCCGGTGTGATTATTGAGTTGTCTGGGCTATTTGAGCTGTCCATACACGGAAATCAGCATTGTGTGCTGGGCGAGTTCTGGAAAGAAGCAGACGGTAACCAGCTTCTGCTCTGCCCTAGTGATGAAACTATATGGTACTATGCTCATGAACAGGCAAGGTAAAACGCCTTTGTGGTGATATGACAGAACTGCTGGAGAAGAAATTGGCGAGATATCTCAATGAAAAAGGAAGCCTCCCAGATAGTGGAACGCTCACCGCTGGCAGCGCCGGTGGCCAATGTCATGGGAGTGGCGATATTCAGCCAGGAGCTGCCTTATTACTGGGCTATGTTTTTCTACTATGGGAACGGTTATTGGTGGGAAAAGGGTATTCCAGTGCAGCCAGAGGATATGGATGCCTATTTCGCTTTAGAAAAGAAAATTATAGAAAAACACCACTTAAAAGAACCTTTTGAGTGGAAGTGAAAGGAGAATTTTTATGGGATACGATGTGAGTTTTCACCCGATTTCACCAGACGAAATGCGGGAATGGTATTTTACTCCCCTAACCTGGATACAGCAGGGACAGGAGGAAAAAGTGCTGGCTCTTGCTGCGCAGCATGGAATGGAGGATTTCTATGCACAAAAATATCTGGATACCCTGCGTGTTGGGGTTGAAACGGAATCCGACGAGCTGTTTGACAAAAGCCACGGCTTCTATATTGCAGTGATACAAGGTTTTTTCCGGGAATACTATTATACCAGAGGTAGCGCCTTTTCATTTCTGGTAGAACAAAAGCCAGAATATATGCGGTATTTCACCTCATGGGATCAAGTGATTCCTGTTTCCTTTCCTAATCCTATGAAGAACCGAATTGTTGAAAACTACTGCTCCGGTGTATATCTGTCTCCAGATCAGGTTATGCAACTTCTCAAAGATATGGAGCAGAACCCTAAAGTGCTTGAAGATCTAGAGGCGCTTTGGAGCAATGGACAGATTGCTGTGCTGAAAAAAGCGCTTTCTGCTGCTGCAAAATCAGGGGCTGGTCTGTTGGAGGCCACGGAAGTGGTAGAACCCAATCCCATCCGCCCCAATGAGAGCACAAGTTATTCCAATCTGTATCACTGTGATCGGGATGGTGTATATCTCTACATAGATATTGTTAGTGGTCAATTAGCGGATGCGATTGGGGAAAGTAAAGGACGAGCATAGGCATTTTTAAGATATTTATGAAAGAGGGTAGCACATTGCGGTATGCAAAATTCAGCAAGGAAGTAACCAAGTGGCTGAAAGCCAATGGGCTACCCTGTTGCGGAACACGCTTTGATAGTTTTGAAGTGATCCAAACCTGGCTGGATACATGGAAGTAAAATGATGGCACAGAAGTGTATTTCGGAAAAGCGTTATCGGGAAAGGATTTCCTGCGCTTATGGCGGGGCGAAGTTATTCCCAACTGGGCGAGCTCGTCAAGTACAGAAAAAAGTCACTGGAGCAAATTGTCCGCTATATAGAGTATCTGGAGCAAATACAAGCGCTTGTTGAATATCTGAAGGCGGTGCAAAACTTACAAAAAAGTTATTGCTCTGTCCCCTTTACCCAGAAGGAGGATTACAGCTGGCGCATTCATGTGGAGGAACAGATGGTGGAGAGATACGGAACACCGGAGTAGCTGGCGGAATACCAGCGTCAGAATGAGCTGCGCAAGATGCTGGAAAGCAAGGTGTGCCAGTGGATGGGAAGGTAAATCTTCTATTTCTCTCATGCCGACTATATGGACCACGTTTGTGTCGTCAGCCGCACAGTGAAGGAATTGGACACCGTTATGGAAAATCATGTCCGAGCCAAAAAGCAGTATGCCATATGGACGGATGAGGACGAAGCGGGCTATCATCTCTACCTTCAGGAACAGGATATGTAACAAAAGGTCTTTTTCCACCCTCAAGATTAAGGAGTCGAGGAGTTGAATAAACGAAGTCTAATTTTAAATTAAATATAAAAACATCGCAAAGCAGGAAATGTATTTTTCTGCTTTTTTGTTATTATATAGATGTAGCTACAAATCATTCAAGAAAGGAGTGTTTTGAAATGGGAAATCTTGATAGGATTCAAGGTAGTATTGATTATATAGAAAAAATCTTAAATCTGAAATTTCAGCACAAGAACTTGCTGATCAAGCAAATATTTCTATGTTTCATTATTATCGCCTTTTTCAAACGGCCGTAGGTATACCTATAATGCAGTATATCACACGCAGAAAGCTATTACATGCAATATATGAAATTAGTTGTGGAAACAAAATCATTGATGTTGCTTTGGATTATAAATAAACCATATAAAATAAATCTGTTTCAGGAGGAACATATCGTGGTTACACATAAAAAAATAAGTGAAATTCTAACAAACTGGAAATTGGAAAATGAAATAATAAGAGATGTTTTTTATGAAAGTGGGGAAAAAAACGATAACGTATTCTATGTTGGAGAAAGTTATATTATAAAAACATTTGCCGATTTGGGAAGATTAAAAAATTATATTAATATTTCAAAATCAATTGAAAAATTGGGAGTATCTGTCTCAACACCAATCGAAACAATTGATGGGAACCAAATGATTGAAGATGGTCAGCTGTATTTTGTTTTAGCTAAGCGGTTACAAGGTAAGCCGATTAAAGCTGTTAGTATGTATGAAGGTGACTATAAAAATAAAGCAAGATTTATAGGTGAAATCATTGGACAGCTTAGTTTGTCACTTGAAAAAGTGGATGCAGTAGTCAATGATGTTAATATTTATGAACGTGTCAAAGGTTGGGCTTTACCAAAAGCAAAAGACATGCTCAATATACCGGAAAATTTTTGGAAAGATGCTATTGATTATTTTGGAAAATTATATACTACTCTTCCAAAACAAATTATTCATCGTGACCCAAACCCAAGCAATATTATTACTGCAAAAGATACGTGGGGATTTATCGACTTTGATTTGTCAGAACGCAATATTCGAATTTTTGATCCTTGCTATGCATCAACGGCAAATTTAAGTGAAAGTTTTGATGAAAATGATCAGGAAAATTTATGCTCTGAAAACAGAAAACGGACTTCGAAGAGTCCGCAATCCATGGTATAATAAGATATGACCAGTAAATTAAAATACCATAAGAATTATACCGAATTCGACGATCCTTATCGATTGGTTTTGCCATTAAATTTGGAAGATTTGGTTCACATATATTCATCCCGAAAGATCGAAACCGCATACAGACGGGATGTCAACTTTATGTGGCTGCCTGCCAGACAGAAAATTTCTCTTTTTGATTAACAGTTTCTGTTTCATTCTGACGGATGGTTCCTGCTGCACTGTATTACAACGCTTCTGAATAACGGCAAATTGAAGCTGCCAACCGATGGTAGGTACCAACAAGTAAAAATCTTATTTTCAAAATAAGTAAGGAGGGAATGATATGCTTCCGACTAACAAACAACCATTGTTTATTATCAGCGGTGCCTCAGGTGTGGGGAAATCTACATTGTGTGAACAGCTTTTTCAAAAGGAGAAAGACTATATTGTACTGGAAAGCGATTTGCTTTGGAGTGACCAATACAATACACCACAAGATAATTATTGTGAATATCGCAGGCTTTGGATGCGCATGTGCGCAAATATTTCGCAGATCGGGCTACCAGTGGTGCTTTGCGGATGCGGAGTGCCGGAGCAGTTTGAATGTCAGCCGGAACGGACCTTGTTTACACAGATTCATTATTTAGCCGCTGTATGCAACGAAGAGGTTTTGCTCCATCGGATGCGGGATATGCGCAAAATTGAAGACGAGGTGTGGCTGAAAAGTTCGCTGGATTTTAACCAGTGGCTTAAAATGAACGGAGAGAGCACTCAGCCCGAGATGACACTTTTGGATATAACGCATCTTACGCCCCAGCAAGCTGCCAAACAGGTCGACCAGTGGATTCATAAGCGTCTGGAAAAAAGAAAAATATAAATTTTTATAATTGGGTAAAAAATGTCGGCATGTGTGGTAAGATGGATAAGAGTAATGGGAAGGTATATCAATACTTAAGGAATCTTGAGGAATCAAGGTTCCTTTTTGCGTTTCATTGCTCTTAATAATTTATTTGGAATAGTTTCGGGGTTGACAATCACAGAACTTTTGTGCTAGAAAACAATAGGAATATATTTTTGAAAAGGAAAGAAACGGCGCACCTGAAATCAGATGCGTTTTTTGTGCGTTCGAAAGAAAAGGAGAAAGGTATGAAAGCAGGTAGTCGGTTGAATAAATTTATCGGCACAAAGGAGTTTTATAAAAGGGTACTTCGGGTTGCTATACCGATTATGATTCAAAATGGTATCACCAATTTTGTCAGTATGTTGGATAATATTATGGTTGGACAAATTGGGACAGAACAAATGTCAGGAGTAGCGATTGTAAATCAGCTGATGTATGTTTTTAATGTATGTATTTTCGGAGCAATATCGGGGGCAGGAATTTTCGGAGCCCAATATTTTGGAAAGGGCGATCATGAAGGGGTTCGGAATTCGTTTCGGTTTAAAATATGGATATGTACGCTATTTACCGTGATTGGAATTTTCGTTTTTCTTGTTCAGGGAACACCTCTGATTACTATGTATCTGCACGGAAGTTCAGATGCAGGTAATGTGGAACAGGCATTGTATTATGGACAGCAGTATTTGGCAATTATGATGATTGGTATGATTCCGTTTGCCATCGCTCAGATGTATTCCAGTACACTGAGAGAATGCGGTGAGACAGTGGTTCCTATGAAAGCGGGGATTATTGCAGTATGTGTCAATATGTGTTTCAACTATATATTGATTTTCGGAAAGTTTGGAATGCCTGCTTTGGGTGTGCAGGGAGCAGCGATTGCTACATTGATTGCGCGATTTGCAGAGTGTGCGGTGATTATCAGCTGGACACATCGGCATAAAGACAAAAATCCATTTGCTGTAGGTCTTTATAAAACATTGAGAATTCCCCGTACCTTAATTATGCTGATTATTAAAAAGGGGTCACCGTTGATTATCAATGAAGCATTATGGGCAGCGGGTATGGCGTTTATGGTTCAATGTTATTCTGTCAGAGGGTTGTCTGTTGTGGCGGCATTGAATATTTCCACGACGGTGTCTAATGTATTTAATGTTGTTTTTCTTGCCATGGGAAATTCTATTGCTATTTTGGTGGGACAACTGCTGGGAGCCGGGAAACAGAAAGAAGCTAAGGAGACGGATACCAAATTGATTTTTGCTTCGGTTATGAGTTGCGTATTTATAGGTGCATTTATGGCGATCATTGCGCCTATATTTCCGCAGATTTATAATACATCCGATGAAGTGAAACAATTGGCGAGAAATTTAATTTTAATAGCCGCATGTTGCATGCCACTTGCAGCTTTTTACCATGCAGCGTATTTTACATTGCGTTCCGGCGGGAAAACGTTTGTGACGTTTTTGTTTGACAGCGGATTTGTTTGGGTAGTCAGCATTCCATTGGCATATATATTGAGCCGCTATACAGGGCTTCCAATGGTATCCTTGTATTTTTGTTGTCAGATGGCAGATGTGGTGAAATGTATCATAGGATATGTTTTAGTTAAGAAGGGAATATGGATTCAGCAGCTGACTGTATAATTGTTATTAGCGCTGTAAAAATGTATAGAAAAAAGGAGATAGAAAGAGATGTATATTATTGCTGGATTGGGGAATCCCACATCAAAATATGAACATACAAGACATAATGTGGGATTTGATGTGATTGATTGTTTGGCAGAGGAATATCATATTAGTGTGGATACAAAAAAACACCGTGCACTGCTGGGAAAGGGAATGATCGGCAAAGAAAAAGTTATTTTGGTAAAACCGCAGACATTTATGAATCTAAGCGGCGAGAGTATCCGAGAAGTGTTGGAATATTATAAAACAGATCCCAGTGAACTGATTGTAATTTACGATGATATCAGTTTGGTGCCGGGACAGATTCGCGTCAGAGGGAAAGGAAGTGCAGGCGGCCATAATGGAATCAAAAATATTATTTTGCAGTTGGCTACACAAGAATTTCCAAGAATTAAAGTGGGCGTGGGAGAAAAACCGGCTCATATGGATTTGGCAGATCATGTATTGGGAAGATTTAATAAAGAAGATGGGCTTCTTGTGGAGGAAGCAAAACGCAATGCGGTAAAGGCTGTGGCGTGTATTCTGGAAAACGGTGTGGAGGCAGCTATGAATGCGTTTAATGCAAAGAAAAAATAGGGGGAAATCATGTCAAAACTATTTAAACAGCCACTTCTGGAATTAAAAGATTTTGAGGATATGTCAGATGTCCTGAAACGAGGGCAGGGGCCTGTGCAGGTTTCAGGATGTCTGGATTCCCAGAAAGTTCATTTGATGAGCCAGCTGGGAGAGGAAATTCCATATCGTTTGGTCGTGACGTATAGTGAGTTGCGGGCAAAAGAAATTTATGAGGATTTTAAACTGTTTACGGATCGGGTCTTGTACTATCCAGCGAAAGATTTTATTTTTTATAGTGCTGATATTCAGGGAAATCAAATCATACGTCAAAGAATGTATGCAATAAAAAATATTGCAGAATGTGAGGGTGGAGTAATTATCACGACTATTGATGGTCTGATGAATGCGCTGCCTCCTTTTGCGTGTATAAAAGAGCAAATTATGATACTGGAAGAAATGGCGGTATTGGATTTGCAGGACATGAAGAAGAAATTGACATTTCTTGGATATGAGAGAATGGCACAGGTGGAAGCGCCAGGGCAATTTGCCATTCATGGAGGAATACTAGATATATTTTGTATGACAGAAGAAAATCCCTTCCGAATTGAACTTTGGGGGGATGAGGTGGATTCGATACGTACGTTTGATGTGGAAAGTCAACGATCCATGGAAAGGTTGGAAAAAGCAGTCATCTATCCGGCCCAGGAAATGATTTTGACAGAGGACACCTGTCATTTGGGATTGGAAAAACTGGAAAAAGAATTTCAGCAATATTATCAGATCTTAAAAAATAATCGAAAACTGGAAGAAGCGGGAAGATTAAAAGAAGCAGTAGAACAGATTAAGGAAGAATTTGAAGAAGGAATACGACTGCATGGTTTGGATCATTGTATTCATTATTTCTATCCGGAGACCGTATCATTCCTTGATTATATTGAAGAAGAGAAGTGTATGATTTTTCTGGATGAACCGGTTCGTCTAAAGGAACGCAGTGAAGCGGTAGAAAATGAATTTAGGGAAAGTATGGCCAACCGTTTGGAAAAAGGATATTTACTTCCGGGACAGGCGGATGTATTGTATAGTACAAAACAAATTTTTGCAAAACTGCAGAGAAAATCTGAGGTGGTTTTAAACAGTTTGGATCAACGGTTTACTCTGTTAAAAATACCACATCATTTCAGTTTATCTGTTCAGAATATCAGTTCTTATAAAAATGGATTTGAGCTATTGATACAGGATTTGAAAACCTGGAAAAAAGAGGGATTTCGCATTGTTATGTTATGCGGTTCCAGACTGCGTGCTGAAAGACTGGCCAGAGATTTGCGGGAGTATGAATTGCGGGCATACTATGCGGAAGATCAGGATCGCAGTATAACAGAAGGGGAAATTTTAGTAACATATGGAAATCTTCATCGGGGATTCTCCTATCCCCAAATAAAATTCACGGTTATTACAGACGGTGATATTTTTGGGACGGAAAAAAAGAAGCGAAAAAAGAAAAGTATATACCAGGGACAGAAAATCAATAGTTTTGCGGATCTTTCTGTCGGAGATTATGTGGTTCACGAAAACCATGGCTTGGGTATTTATCGCGGAATTGAAAAGGTGGAAATCGATCATACCATAAAAGATTATATTAAAATTGAGTATGGAGATGGAGGAAACTTATATATTCCTGCTACGCAATTTAATTTAATTCAAAAATATGCGGATGCAAAAGCCAAGAAACCCAAATTGAATCATTTGGGAGGACAGGAATGGAATAAAACGAAAAAACGGGTGAAGGGTGCAGTAAGGGAAATTGCTAAAGAATTGGTAGAGTTATATGCTGCCAGACAAAATGGAAATGGATATCAGTACGGCGAAGATACCATTTGGCAGAAAGAGTTTGAGGAAATGTTCCCTTATGAAGAGACACAAGACCAGTTGGATGCCATTGAAGCCACAAAACATGATATGGAAAGTAAAAAAATCATGGATCGTTTGGTGTGCGGAGATGTGGGATTCGGAAAAACGGAAATAGCCATTCGCGCTGCGTTCAAAGCGGTACAGGAAAGCAAGCAGGTGGTATATCTTGTTCCGACAACGATCTTAGCGCAGCAGCATTATAATACCTTTTGTCAGAGAATGAAAGATTTTCCGGTGAAAATTGAACTTTTAAGCCGGTTCCGAACTCCAGCGCAACAGAAAAAAGCGTTGGAAGGATTGAAAAAGGGTTTGGTGGATATTATTATTGGTACCCACCGTGTTCTGTCAAAAGATGTGGTATTTAAAGATTTAGGATTATTGATTATTGATGAAGAACAGCGCTTTGGGGTTACTCATAAAGAAAAAATTAAGCAGATGAAAAAGAATGTGGATGTATTGACGTTAACGGCTACGCCAATCCCTCGTACGCTTCACATGAGCCTGATTGGTGTGAGGGATATGAGTGTATTGGAAGAAGCTCCCAGTGAGAGACATCCGATCCAGACGTATGTTATGGAATACAATCCGGAAATGGTGCGGGAAGCTATTAATCGCGAGCTGGCAAGAGAGGGCCAGGTGTATTATGTATACAATAGGGTTCAGGATATTGCGGATATGGCAGGGAAAATTGCCAAACTGGTACCGGAAGCGAATGTGGCATTTGCCCATGGACAGATGCACGAGAGAGAGCTGGAGCGTATTATGCTGGACTTTATTAACGGGGAGATTGATGTGCTGGTATCTACGACCATCATTGAGACGGGATTGGATATTTCCAATGTCAATACCATTATTATTCATGATGCTGATCGATATGGCCTTTCTCAGTTATATCAGCTGCGTGGCCGTGTAGGGAGATCCAATCGTATGGCATATGCCTTTATCATGTATAAAAAAGACAAGGTTTTAAAAGAGGAAGCAGAAAAGCGTCTGCAGGCGATTCGAGAATTTACAGAGCTGGGATCCGGAATCAAAATTGCCATGAGAGATTTGGAAATTCGTGGAGCAGGCAGTTTGTTGGGAGAAAAACAGAGTGGTCATATGGAAGCGGTAGGATATGACTTGTATTGCAAAATGCTCAATGAAGCAGTGCGTCTGTTAAAGGGAGAAGAAGTGGAAAATACAGAATTTGATACGACTGTGGATATCAATATGGATGCGTATATTCCATCTTCCTATATTCGAAATGAATATCTGAAATTGGATATGTATAAGAGAATTGCAGCGGTGGAAAATGAAGAAGAATGTATGGATATTCAGGATGAATTGATTGACCGCTTTGGAGATATACCGAAAGCAGTTCAAAATTTGCTTCTCATATCGTTTATTCGGGTATTGGCGCATAGTGTATTCGCAACAGAAATAACAGGTAATAAGCAAGAAATTAAAATTACTATGTATAAGAATGCAGAGATTAAGGTGGAGAATATTCCTCAGCTTTTGGAAAAATATAAGGGGATTTTAACGTTCACTGCTGCAGAAGAACCATATTTTACTTACACAGACAGAAGAAAAGTAAATAAAGATATGGATGACGTTCTGAATACTGTGAAAATCCTGTTAAATGATATAAAAATGTTGCTTGTTTTATAGAAAAGTAATATAATGAACTTTACGGCGCATTGTGGTGCCAGGAACCATTTGGGAGGTAACTTATGAAAATAAATTGGAAAAAATATACCGCCGCCGCAGCCACTGTCGTGTTGACAGCAGGATTATTGGGAGGCTGTGCGCAGATTAATATTAATGATTCATCCGCAAAAGTTGTGGCAACGTATGGTGATGAGGAAATTTACTTGGATGAAGCAAAATTCATGGCAAAATATAATCAGTATCAAATGGAAGCTTTTTATGGAAGTTTGATGCAAATGATGGGGGCACAGTCTTATCAAGATTATTGGGAAATGGATCCGTATGGTACAGGAAGCACCATGGAGGATCAGGCAAAGACAAGCACAATGCAGCAGATTCTTCAGACCCGGGTACTGTGTGACAAAGCAGAAGCAGACGGAATTACATTGACGGAAGAAGAGACGGCGAAAGTAACAGAAGCTGTGGATGCATTTATGAAAAACGAACAACTGGTGGAAGCGACCGGAGCAACACAGGAATTGGCAGAACGTATTTATACACAAAATGCTTTGGCGAATAAAGTATATGAGTCCATGGTACAGGATGTAGATACGAATGTGAATGAAGATGATTTTCTGAGAAAAACACTGGAATATATTAAGATATCCGAAAAGGAAGATGAAACAACAACAGAAGAAACCACAGCAGCAGAGAATGAGCAGGAAACAGAAGCGGAAACTTCAGCAGAAGAAACAGAAGATACGGAATTAAAAGCCAAAATGATGGAAGCAGCTGAGCAGATTCAGACCGAAATAGAGTCCGGTACAGAGTTGGATACAATCAAAGAAGAATATGCTGAGGCGGAGTTTGCTGTGTATAGTTTTAATGGTGTTGGAATCAGTGCCGAAGACACAGAAGAGTATAAAAAGACAGCCTGGAATTTAGCTGCCGGAGAATGTACGATTTATGAAGATGAGAGTGGCGTGATTTATGTATTGCATCTGGTTAATGAGAAAGATGAAGAAAAAACACAGGCAGCCATTCAAACTGAGATTGAAAACAGAACAGCAGAATTATTTAAGACTCGTTATGAAGAATTAACCAGTCAGGCACCGACATTTAAGGTAAAGGAAGATGTGTGGGATTCCGTGACTTTCCAGGAAGCGGCATTTGAAGAAGAAACGACAGAGGCAGAGACCGAAGAGGAAACAGAAACTGCCGCAGATGGAGAAACGGAAGCGGAGACTGAAGGCAGCGTAGAGGAAACAACCGAACAGACGGATGCGGAATAAAGGGTAACTGCTATTATATTTGAAGAATTTGGGAGGGGAACTATTGGAGTTTGTCAGATGAAACGGACAAACCTCAGTGGTTCCTCCTAATTTTTGGGGTTATACTTCATTGGATGTATCTGTCGGAAGGAGATTATTATGATTCAAAAAGAAAAAAATGAGCAGCAGTCAGCAGAAAATTTAAAGGATAAAAAAACGGGCAATGATTTGGGAACCGGCAGTGTGGGAAAATTGCTTTTAAAATTGGCGGCACCAGCCATTCTGGCTCAGGTGGTAAACATGCTGTATAATATTGTGGATCGTATGTATATCGGGCATATTCCTGAAATTGGTGTGTCAGCACTGACGGGAGTAGGGCTGTGTTTTCCGATCATTATATTAATTACAGCATTTAGTTCTCTCATAGGTATGGGGGGAGCACCGAGAGCGGCTATTTTTATGGGAAAAAGAGAAAAAGAAAAAGCAGAAGAAATTTTGGGTAATTGTGTTACTGCCCTTGTGGTCATTGCCATTTTGCTTACCATAGTGTTCCTTGTATTTGGTCGTCCGCTTTTAATATTGTTTGGCGCCAGTGAAAATACGATCGGATATGCGCTGGATTATATGCAGATTTATGTATGCGGGACTATTTTTGTGCAAATGGCATTGGGGCTAAATAGTTTTATTACGACACAGGGCTTTTCTCTTATCAGCATGCTGACCGTAGCTATTGGAGCAGTCACCAATATTGTCTTGGATCCGATCCTCATATTTGGATTTCAGATGGGAGTTCAGGGAGCAGCATTGGCTACGATTATTTCTCAGGCGGTTTCTTCTGTGTGGGTATTGCGTTTCCTGACAGGAAAGAAAACAAAATTGCGTATTCAAAAAAAGTATTTGCATGTCCGGGCCGGTATTTTGCTTCCTGTTTTGGGATTGGGTGTTTCACCATTTGTGATGCAAAGTACAGAAAGTTTATTGAATATTTGCCTGAATGCATCGCTGTCCAGATATGGTGGTGATTTGGCCGTAGGAGCCATGACGATTATGAGCAGTGTCATGCAGATATGTACGTTACCGTTACAGGGATTGACACAAGGGGCTCAGCCGATTATCAGCTTCAATTTTGGTGCCGGAAAAGTGGATCGAATTAAAAAAGCATTTCGCCTTGCCATAACAGCAGGTTTGACTTATACAACAGCCTTTTGGATATTGCTTATGGTGATTCCTCAGGTATTTGTAATGATTTTCAATAGTAGTTCAACAGAACTGATGGACTTTACAGTCTGGTCCATGAGAATTTATATGGCAGGACTGTTTGCACTTGGCGCACAGATTACTTGTCAGCAGACTTTTCTTGCATTAGGACAGGCAAAAGTTTCTTTGATACTTGCCTGCCTGAGAAAACTGATATTATTGATTCCATTGATTTTGGTGCTTCCACTTTTCATGGAGGATAAAGTGTTTGGCGTTTTTGTGGCAGAACCCATTGCGGACATTCTGGCGTCACTCACTACGGTTATTGTTTTCAGCCGTATTTTCCCGAAATTGCTTCGAGGAGTTCATCCGGGAAAAGATGAAAAATAAGCGTTTAGCAGTTTTTTCCTAAAAGCATGTAAATGAACGAGTGAAGAGGTTCCAGAAAATCCCATATAAACCGATTGTTATCTACACTTTTTTCACCACAGTCAATGATCGAAGTTCTTTCCAAAAGTTTGTCAGCCATTTTCTTTAGACAGTTGGATTGTTCGCTTGATAAATGGATGGCCAGATCACTGCAACATGAGGCAAATTTATCCGCATATACATGACCGAGAATTTCTATAGCCAGTGAATGAAGGGAGATCAGCAAAGGCTTGTGGAAATAATGTTCATAGGTTTTCAGAATATGTTCAGCCAGTGGAACTGAGCCATTTCCGGGAAGTTCTAAATAATTCATTAAAGCAGAATCACAGGTAATGCGTACAATTTTGTTTTCATATTGAATCGTGATGGATTCAAAAACCGTTTCTGTGTAATGTTCGTTCATTTTTAAGTACCTTTCTTTATGTATGTTTCATTTGTTTAAGGAGAAAAATAATACATAGTCTTTTTTATAGAAATTATAAAGGATGAGAAAAAAAGATGCAATCATTTGAAATGTGTGTTTGCGTAAGGAAATGCAGGATAATTTCGTATATGCAAAAAATCCTACAATTCGGATAAAAAGAGGGGTTGGCATACATTATAAAAAAGAGTATAATAGGCTGAAACCACGTTGCCATAATGAAAGAGAAAAGAGATGGTTTTGTGGCACAGAGGAGAAATATGCAACAGTAGAATAAAATGTGTTGCAAAAAATAGGAAAGATGGAGGAAATGTTATGGATTTAGTATCAATTCGGGAGTTATATAAGAATACGGATGCCTATATCGGAAATGAAGTGGAAATTGGCGGATGGGTAAGAAGCAACCGTGATTCCAAACAGTTTGGCTTCCTGGTGATCAATGATGGAACCTTTTTTGAAACGCTGCAGGTGGTATACCATGATACAATGAATAACTTTTCTGAAATCAGCAAGTGTAATGTAGGTGCAGCAGTTATTGTAAAAGGAACATTGGTAGCTACACCACAGGCAAAACAGCCATTTGAAATTCAGGCAGAAAGTGTGACTGTAGAAGGTGCATCTGCTGCAGATTATCCTTTACAGAAAAAACGCCACAGTATGGAATATTTGAGAACGATTTCTCATTTGAGACCAAGAACGAACACCTTCCAGGCGGTATTCCGTGTACGTTCTCTGATTGCTTATGCAATTCATCAATTTTTCCAGGAAAGAGATTTTGTATATGTGCATACACCATTAATTACAGGCAGTGACTGTGAAGGTGCCGGAGAAATGTTCCAAGTGACAACTATGGACTTGAATCAGATTCCGAAGACAGAAGATGGACAGGTGGATTATTCCAAGGATTTCTTTGGAAAACCTACGAATTTGACTGTAAGCGGACAATTAAATGGGGAAACATATGCCATGGCATTTCGCAATATCTACACATTTGGACCGACATTCCGTGCCGAAAATTCCAATACAACACGCCATGCTGCAGAGTTTTGGATGATCGAACCGGAGATGGCGTTTGCTGATCTGGATGATAATATGCATGTGGCTGAGGCAATGTTAAAATATATTATTCGTTATGTAATGGAACATGCACCTGAAGAAATTAATTTCTTTAATCAATTTATTGATAAAGGTTTGAAGGAACGTTTGGAGGGAGTATTAAATTCTGAGTTCGCTCGCGTAACATACACAGAGGCAATTGAACTGTTAGAGAAGCATAACGATGAATTTGATTATAAAGTTTCATGGGGATGTGATCTTCAGACAGAACATGAGCGTTATTTGACTGAAAAAATATTCAAACGTCCGGTATTTGTCACAGATTATCCGAAGGATATAAAGGCTTTCTATATGAAACTGAACGAGGATGGAAAAACGGTAGCAGCAGTGGATTGCTTAGTGCCGGGTATCGGTGAGATTATAGGTGGAAGCCAGAGAGAGGATGACTATGATAAATTGTTATGCAGAATGAAAGAGCTGAATTTAAATCCGGATGATTATGGATTTTATTTGGATCTTAGAAAATATGGTTCC
This sequence comes from Lachnospiraceae bacterium, assembly GCA_026169045.1. Taxonomy (GTDB): domain Bacteria; phylum Bacillota; class Clostridia; order Lachnospirales; family Lachnospiraceae; genus Fimimorpha. The sequence continues at coordinate 60,184 of JAPFDH010000080.1, forward strand.
GCGCGTCATTCCGGATTTGGTTTGGGATTTGAACGCTGTGTTATGTATTTGACTGGTATGAGTAATATTCGCGATGTCATTCCTTTCCCAAGAACGGTAAATAATTGTGAACTGTAAGCGTATTTTTTGCGGGCGGTATCGGATAATCCGATGATACCGCCTGCTGGATTAGACGGAGCATGAAAGTTTTTATATCATGCAGATAGGAGTTTTTGTGAAATTTATTCATATAGCAGATGTGCATTTGGGTATGATACCGGATGCAGGATATCCGTGGAGCAATGCGCGGGCAGAAGAAATGTGGAAAACATTGGGGAAGGTCGTAGAAAGATGTAATCATGATCAGATCGACCTTCTTTTCATTGCCGGAGATTTGTTTCACAGACAGCCTCTGAAAAAAGAATTAAAAGAAGTCAACTATCTGTTTTCCATGCTGGAACATACAAAGGTAGTTATGATAGCGGGAAATCATGACTGCATTCGTGAAGAATCTTATTATAAAAATTATCCATGGTCAGAACAAGTTATTTTACTCCAGTCGGATAAGTTTGAAAGGGTTTACTTTGAAGAATTGGATACAGAGGTAACGGGATTTAGTTATCATCAAAGTGAAATCAGGCAGGAGCGTTACAGGGAAGCCAGCAGAGGTGAAAAAGGGCGATATCAGGTTTTGTTAGCGCATGGTGGAGATGAAAAGCATGTTCCAATCGATGTTCCTGATCTGGCAGCAAAAGGGTTTGATTATGTCGCTCTTGGGCATATTCATAAGCCTAATTTAATGCCAGAAAGCAACATGGCATATTGTGGTTCTCTGGAACCAACGGATCGAAATGATTTGGGAGAAAGAGGATATATACAGGGAGAAATCAATGAACAGGGAACAACGTTTACTTTTGTTCCTGCGGCGGTGCGTTCTTATTTATCATTGCGGATTACAATTACACCGGATACAACAGAAGGCGCATTGTGTGATAAACTAAAAGAAACCATGGAACATCATGGAAAACAGAATATTTATAAGATTATTTTAGAGGGTAGTTATGATCCGGAAGCGCGATTGGATCTAGAAAAAATTCAAGAGATGGGAAATATTATACAGATTTCTGATGAGTCGAATCCGGAATATGATATTGAGGTACTGAGACAAGAACATAAAGATGATGTGATCGGAATGTATATAGAAGCATTTATGAAGGAACCTTTAACAGAAGATAGAAAAAAAGCATTATACTACGGGATCAATGCATTGCTTCGGCAGGGAGGACGTTGATATGATTATAAAAGATCTGGAATTGACGCACTTTGGAAAGTTTCATAATAAAACGGTGGCATTGAAACCGGGTGTTAACATTATCTATGGAAGAAATGAAGCTGGAAAATCCACAGTGCATAGTTTTGTCCGAGGAATGTTGTTTGGGATTGAAAAACAACGGGGAAAAGCATCATATAATGACAGATATTCCAGATACGAACCATGGGAAAGCAGTGGCGTATATGAAGGAAAAATGCGGATAGAGGTGAAGGGACATATCTATCGCCTGGAACGCAGTTTTTTAAAGACAAATAAATATTTTCGCCTGATCGATGAGACAGAAGGGAAAGAACTGACCCCGGCACAGGAACGATTAAATGACTTATTGGAAGGATTAACGGAGACAAATTTTATCAATACAGTCAGTGTGGAGCAGTTAAAAAGTGCAACAGACAGCGCATTAATGAATGAATTGCAACGTTTTGTTACAAATATGGGAAGTACCAAGAGCGCTGAAATTGATCTGGCAGATGCAAAAGGAAAACTTTTGGAACAGAAAAAGAAAATGGAAAAACGTCTGATTCCCAACGTGAAAGAAAAATATGGGCAATTGGCAGGGCAAATGGTAAATCTTGATCGGGAACTTCAGGAATTTCGGAAAGAGGAAAAAGAAACCGGGATTCAGTGTGCGGCCATTGAGGACAAATTAAAGAAATTAAATGAAGAAAACATCCGTTATCTGCAAAATGTTTTGGAAGAACGTGAGACATTAAAGAAACAAGCCATTGAAGCAAAAAGAATTTTGGAAGAAAATCAGAAGGAAGAAGAAACACTGGATCAAAAGAAAAAATGGGGCATTGTATGGTTTTTGATTAGTGCTATTTTTGCCATGGCGACTATTTATGTGTTCATTCAGCAGCCAACACCAGATATGATGATGTTTAAAGTCGGAATTATATACGGATTTTGTTTTGTTATTTTTTGTTTGTTGGGAATTGGGCAGACAATGATAGAACTGCGCCGTAAGAAGAAATTGGCGGAAATGCGCAAACAGAACGAAGAGAATAAGAAAAAAGCTGCTGATGTGGCAGGACGGTATCTGGCAGTATGCCGTAATGTGGATTCCAGAAAAGAAAGAGAAAATTATATTAAGCAGGAACAGGAACAATTGGCACTTCAACAAAAAACATTGACCAGAATTCAGGTAGAAATAGAACGAAGAGAAGAATTGCGTCAGGAAGTGTTAAAGCAGGGAGAACTTTTAAAAAAGATACTGAAAGAAAATCAGAAAATTCATGAAGAAATCCGTGCGATTGAAATGGCGCTTGCTACTATGGATGCGTTGACGGAAAAACTGCATGACTCCTTTGGGGGTCAGCTTAATGATTTGGCTTCCGCTTATTTAAGAGAAATTACAGAGGGAAGATATCAGAAGATGGTGGTACACGAGGATATGCAAATATTTGTGAACACTCCAAATCGTCTGATTCCTCTTACCAGTTTAAGCAGAGGAACAATTGAGCAAATTTATCTTTGCGTACGTTTGGCAGCCGCAAGGCTTTTGTGGCGTAAGGAAAAAATGCCATTAATTTTTGATGATATTTTTGCCTTTTATGATGATGAACGTTTGAGAAAAACCATTGCTCTTTTGGAATCACTGGATCAACAGGTGATTATCTTTAGCTGTCATACCAGGGAAAATCGGTTTCTTACCAGTCATTCCTGAAAAAACCATTGACAGACGAAGAAAAAAAGGGTATGGATATAGAGGATGATCGAAGAATCATCATGATTTGTAAATAGGGAATAGAGGAGAGTTGAGTCTCCTTGAAGAAAAGAAAGGAAAAATAATATGATTAGTGCAAATGGAATTACTTTGCGCCTGGGTAAAAAAGCTCTTTTTGAAGATGTTAATATCAAATTTACAGAGGGAAATTGTTATGGGATTATTGGAGCAAACGGCGCCGGTAAATCAACATTTTTAAAGATTTTGTCAGGTAAATTAGAGCCAACAAATGGTTCGATTGTAATCACACCGGGACAGCGTTTGTCTGTTTTGGAACAGGATCATTTCAAGTATGATGATTGTATTGTTTTGGATACGGTTATGATGGGAAATGCCAGACTGTTTGAGATTATGAAAGAAAAAGATGCCATTTATGCAAAGGAAGATTTTACAGAGGAAGATGGAATTAAGGCCAGTGAATTGGAAGCGGAATTTGCAGGTATGAATGGATGGGAAGCAGAGTCAGATGCTGCATCTTTATTAAATGGTCTCGGAATTGAAACCGATCTGCATTATAAAAAAATGGCAGATTTAAATGGTAATGAAAAAGTAAAGGTATTGTTGGCGAGAGCTTTATTCGGTAATCCGGATATTCTTTTAATGGACGAGCCGACAAACCATTTGGATTTAGCTGCTATTAATTGGCTGGAAGAGTTTTTAATTAATTTTGAGAATACGGTGATTGTAGTATCTCATGACCGTTATTTCCTGAACAAAGTATGTACGCATATTGCAGATATTGACTATGCGAAAATACAATTATATTCTGGAAACTATGATTTCTGGTATGAATCCAGCCAGCTTATGATTCGTCAGATGAAGGAAGCCAACAGGAAAAAAGAAGAGAAAATCAAGGAGCTGCAGGAATTTATTCAGCGTTTCTCGGCAAATGCATCCAAGTCAAAGCAGGCAACGTCTAGAAAACGTGCTTTGGAAAAAATTCAATTGGATGAAATGCGTCCATCTTCCAGAAAATATCCATACATCGATTTCAGACCAGAGAGGGAAATTGGAAATGATGTTTTGATGGTAGAGGGACTGACAAAAACCATTGATGGTGTGAAAGTTCTTGATAATCTTTCTTTCGTATTAAATAGAAATGATAAAGTGGCATTTGTGGGATCCAACGAATTGGCAAAGACAACTCTCTTTAAGATCCTGATGGGAGAAATGGAACCGGATTCCGGTACATTCAAGTGGGGAGTAACCACGAGCCGCGCTTATTTTCCAAAGGATAATACAGCAGAGTTTGACAGTGATTTGGTTATTTATGACTGGTTGCAGCAGTATTCTCCAGTGAAGGATATCACATATGTACGAGGATTTTTGGGAAGAATGTTATTTGCCGGAGAAGATGGTGCTAAGCAGGTAAAGGTATTATCCGGAGGAGAGAAAGTACGTTGTATGCTTTCTAAAATGATGATTTCCGGTGCTAATATTCTGCTTTTTGATGAACCGACAAACCATTTGGATATGGAGTCCATTACGGCTTTGAATAATGGAATGATAAAATTCCCAGGTGTTATTTTATTCAGTTCCCGTGATCATCAGATTGTACAGACTACAGCAAATCGTATCATTGAATTGTTGCCGGGTGGATATATTGATAAGATTACTACGTATGATGAATATCTTGCTAGTGATGAAATGGCAATGAAGCGTCAGGTTTATACCGTGACAGCAGAAGGGGAAGATGTTGAAGATAATTAATGAATTCTTTGCCGGGATGTCACAGAAGAATTGAAATACTGAAAATAGAATGGAGAAATGGAATGACTGCATTTTGGCTACGAGTGATAGCGATAGTTACCATGTTGACGGATCACGTGGGAGCTGTATTCTTCCCTGGATTTGCCATATCCTTTTTAGGGAGTGAGTGGGAGATTTTCCGTATCATAGGCCGGATTGCATTTCCGATTTTTGCATATCAGATCGCAGAAGGCGCAGGACATACATCCAATTGGAAGAAGTATGCCCTGCGTCTTCTGTTGTTTGGTGTAATTTCGGAAATTCCTTTTGATCTGGCTTTGTATGGAAGCATAACACTACAGAAGCAGAATGTTTATGTTACCTTATTACTTGGATTATTGGCGATTCGGTTGGATATGTATTTTGTAAAAAAAGATATTTGGTTTGGGCGGATGAAGGGATTGCTTTTTACCGGAGTGTGTATGGCAATAGCATGGGGAATACGATGTGATTATAGCTTTTTTGGTGTGATCATGATATATTGGTTTTATCTGACGCGTACGGAACCGATCATGATGGGGTTGGGAAATGCTATTATAGAATGTACCATGGGAGGATTGCAGCCATTTGGATTGTTTGCGCTGATTCCCATTGGTTTTTATAATCACGAGAAAGGATATGAGAAAAAGTGGATTAAGTGGTTGGGTTACGCTTTTTATCCTGCGCATTTGATTGTCATAGCGGGGATCAGGGCAGTAATATAAAAAGATTTTTGGGTTGCAAATAAAAAATAAAAAAATTAAAAAAAGGTGTTGACAAAGTTCTCCAGGTGCGCTATTATATACAAGTCGCTTGAAACAAAAGAGACACAACAAAAACAACTTAAAAACAATTCGGGAAAACAAAACTGAATTGAATAGACAATTTAAAGAAGTAAGCAGCTTCTTTTAAATTGACAGTTGTGAAACGGTGGCGTGCATGGAGAATGTAGCAATTCTTCAAACAAACACGAAAAACCGAAAAAAATAAAAAAATGAAAAAAGTGGTTGACAAACAGAACAGGATATGATATCCTATAAAAGTTCGCTAAGAACAAAGTAATCACAAAAAAACAGAACCT
>JAPFDH010000086.1 GCA_026169045.1 Lachnospiraceae bacterium
AAGATTGAAAATTAAAAAGTAGAGGGTATCATTTTTTTGCATGGCAAACAAGCCATCTGTGATGGCTATTTTAAAAATTGAATATTCAGAATGTTAAGGTTATGCAGTTGCTGACTTGATCTTATAACCTTGATTTTTTGCTATGATGATGGCCTGTTCTACCGTGATTTCACGATCAACAGGCGGCTCTTCAGATTTCCGGTAAAGTTCCGCATTATAGTTTTCACCGTTCTTCAGCATGTGGTATAATGCAGTAAGAAGCATTCTCGCTATGGCGATGATTGCTTTCTTGTGACCGCGACGCTTTTTGAGACGGAGATAACGGTTACGAAACTCAGGATGCTTATTACTTTTAATCACAGCGTTAGCACACTGTACTAAAAGAGGTTTGATATAGCATCCGGCCTTGGAAACCCGGACAGATTTTTTCTTCCCTGCGCTTTCATTACTGGTTGGGGTTAATCCAGCCCATGAGCATAAGTGTTTCGCCGAAGGAAAAGCCTCCATATTGGTACCGATTTCGGAAATGATACCGATGGCAGTAAAAGTGCTGCTGATACCAGGAGCGGTTTGAAGAATGGTAAGTTCCTGCTGATAGGGAATGGCGAGCGCAAGAATGAGTTCTTCAAGCTCTGCTTTCCGGGATTCCAGGTTTTCATAATGAGCTTTGATCACCTTAAGTTTGCCGGCCTGTTCCGGTGTGATATAGCCGTTAATGGCGTCACGGAGTTCAGGAAGTTTCTTTTTCAAATTTTTGTAAACGAGAGGTTCAAGGTCAAAAGAAGTATCTGCGGGATTTTCCAAAAGTTTATCCAGTATGGCCTGGGCAGATTTGCCGAAGGTGTCCGAGACAACGTTTCCCAACTGGATATTGGAAACCGTGAGACAGTTCTGCAAACGATTCTTTTCGCTTGATTTGAAGCAGGTGAGTTTGAAACGGTAACGCATAAGGTCACGAAGCTGGCGAATGTCAGCAGGCGGCATAAAGCTTCCGGCAACAAGATCATGCTTAAACAGGTCAGCAATCCATTTGGCATCTTTCTTGTCAGTTTTCTTTCCACGGATAGCCTTAACATATTTGGGATGAGCAAGGACAATGGAACAGTCGTTTTCTAAAACGTTGTAGACAGGGATCCAGTATTTACCGGTGGATTCCATACAGACATCCTTGCAGTTATGATTGAGAAGCCACAGTAACAAATCTTTGAGACCTCTTGTGTAGGTCGAAAACCGGTGGCTTTCATAGGTGGTCACGCCGTTGCTGTCAGTAGAGGCAATGCAGGCCACTACAAAATTTTTGTGGACATCAATGCCACAGCAGATTTTGTACACGATTTTTAAAGCCATAGGGACTCCTTTCAGAACCGTGAGGTTCGATGAGAATGATAGGGAGAGACGGCATTGACTGAACGCCTAAGCCATAAACGGGATTGTTTATACAAAGATAAGATTACGTGCTCTTACGTCACACTTATTTGTGCTTGAAAAGGCGAACTACACATATAAAAATACGGTCATCCGGCAAGCCGGACAGCCCACTCGCCTCCCCGTGATTTGTAGTATACCGAGTTCCCTACAAGAAAGATTATAGAAAAAGAATAGGCTCAGAGAAATATTTTCATAAAGTTTTGTGCCTGAGCGAAGCGAAAGGAATGGATATAAAAATG
>JAPFDH010000068.1 GCA_026169045.1 Lachnospiraceae bacterium
CCAGCTGGGGAGCCAGACGTTACATGAACATGGATCATCTTTTCAAAGGAGAAAATGATCTGCTGTCTGATATCATAGCCGGTTGACTGCCGACTACCAAACGGCTAGATTTATTTTTGCGAAAAAATGTTGACACTATCCATTTGCCTGCACGGATAGGAGATATCCAATAAAAAAACGGAGGAAAAAATATGTCAATAATTGAACTATTTTTGCTGGCAGTCGGACTGTCTATGGATGCTTTTGCAGTTTCCATTTGTAAAGGATTATCTATGCCGAAACTGGATGTAAAGAAGATGATCATCGTAGGAGTTTATTTTGGAGGATTCCAGGCTCTTATGCCGACTTTGGGATATTTGTTGGGCGTCAGTTTCAAAGATATGATCTCGGCAATTGATCATTGGGTGGCATTTATATTGCTGGCACTGATTGGAATCAGCATGATTCGGGAAGCCTGTTCAGACGAAGAAGAAAAAGTGGATGACAGTGTCGCCTTTAAAGCAATGGTACCTTTGGCTATAGCGACAAGTATTGATGCGTTGGCTGCCGGTGTGACATTTGCTTTTTTGGATGTATCCATTGGATGGGCAGTATCATTTATAGGAGTAATTACCTTTACTTTTTCTACGATAGGTGTTAAGGTAGGAAATGTATTTGGAACACGTTATCAGAAAAAGGCAGAAGTGGCCGGTGGTATTATATTAATTTTATTAGGAAGCAAGATTTTATTGGAACATTTGGGCGTACTGACACTTTAATTGCTTTTTTAGGTAAAATGAATCAGGTGGAGGAAAGAATGCAGAAACTAAATCAGGATCTAAAGAAAAAAGAATTTGAACAGATTTATTTATTGTATGGAGATGAGCCATTCCTTCTTTCAAGTTACAAAAAGAGGCTGAAGGCAGCAATCGTCGGGGATGACGAAATGAACAGCAGTTATTATGAGGGGAAAAATCCGGATCTTTCTGCGGTACGAAGTATGGCCGAAACTATGCCTTTTTTTGCTGAACGACGGTTGATTATACTGGAAAATAGTGGGTTGATGAAAAATTCATCAGAAGGATGGACAGAATTTCTGGATCAGTTACCGGAATTTACTTCTGTGATTTTTGTAGAACCGGAAGTTGATAAAAGAAATAAAATGTTCAAAAAGATCCGTGAGCGTGGTTATGCTGCTGAACTGAATCGTCAAAAAGATGCCGAGTTAAAACGCTGGATACTAGGGTTGGCAGGAAGAGAAGGTATGAAAATGACAGCGGATGCATTGGAGCTGTTTTTACAGAAAACAGGTGACAGCATGGAAAATATTCGAATGGAACTGGAAAAATTGATTGCTTACTGTCAAGGAAAAGAGGGAATCAAAAGGGAAGATGTGGAAGCAGTTTGTACAGAACAAACAGCAAACCGTATTTTTGAAATGATCGAAGCTGTAGCGGTGGGAAACGAAAAAAAGGCATTGGAATTGTATTATGATCTTTTGGCGTTAAAAGAATCATCTATGAGAATTCTGTTTTTGATTGCGCGTCAGTTTAATCAATTAATGATAGTGAAGGAGATGGCAGCAAATGGAGCAGGAAAAGATGCGATTGCTTCTGCTTTAAAATTGCGACCGTTTATTGCAGGAAAATTGATGAATCAGGCCAGAACATTTACAAAAGAACAGGTTCGGGAATATGTAGAATTGTGTGTACAATCAGAAGAGGATGTGAAAAAAGGAAATTTGAATGAGAAGATGGCTGTAGAGCTTGTCATTGTAAAAATATCAAGACGATAAAAAAATACCGCATCAAAAAGATGCGGTATTTTTTCAATCTGTCTACAGAAATTAGTTCATTGCATTAACAGCTTTGTTCATGCGGCTGATTTTTCTGGATGTAGCATTCTTATGATATACGCCCTTAGATGTAGCCTTATCCATTTCGCTTGTAGCAGCTAACAGTGCAGCCTGAGCAGCAGCCTTGTCACCAGCTTCGATGCATGCATAAACCTTCTTGATGTAAGTCTTAACTTTGGACTTAATAGCCTTATTTCTTGCTGTCTTTGTGTTGATAACTAAAATTCTCTTTTTTGCAGATTTAATATTTGCCATGTTGGCACCTCCGATAAAATATAATATAGTGATGACAAAAAGGAGAGAGAGTATCCTTTTGCCATATGTTACATTAAAGCCGGAGACACGGACGTTCTAATGTAAGTTACATACACTTCCATATAATAAACAACTTATATTCGCTTGTCAATACATATTTAAAAAAATTTCGGAGAAAATATAGAAATAGTATTACAGTAAGAAAAATGAAGAATAGGAAGTAGTTGGAGGAGAAATGAACGAATACCATAATATAGAAACTGATTTAATTTTGGAAGTCAGTGAAGGATTGACAAAGAATGGAAAAACGCTGGAAGGGGTATATTTTAAAGAAGAAAAAATAGAAAATGGCCGAGTACATGTCACAGATGTGGAAATACGGACAGAATTGGGAGCAAGACAAATGGGAAAGCCTAAGGGAAAATATATCACTCTGGAATCCGGTTTATTGAAAGAAAATTGTGGAATTGATGTATGTGCAGAAACATTATCAAAATATATTAAGAAACTTTTACCTCACAAATGGAACCGTATATTGGCAGTAGGACTGGGGAACCGGGAATTGACTGTGGATTCATTGGGACCGAAAGTAATTGATAATTTATTTATGACATATCAGGATATGGAGGAAGGACTTTGCGGTCTGGCTCCTGGTGTGATGGCACAGACAGGAATGGAAACAGCAGATATTATAAAAGGAGTGATTGATCAGACAAAGCCGGATGCGGTTATTGTCATAGATGCATTGGCTGCCAGAAGTATTCATCGTTTAGGGACAACCATTCAGTTGACCAATACGGGGATTACACCTGGTTCTGGAGTAGGAAATCATAGGAATAGTTTGACAGAAAGCAGTCTGGGAATTCCGGTACTGGCAATTGGAGTACCTATGATTGTGAGAACATCTACAATTGTATATGATACATTTTCATCTATAATTGAAATTTTACAGTCAAAACACACATTAAGAGAAACGGGAAAAAGAATTTCTGAGTTTACAGTACAGGAAAAGTATGAATTGATTCAGGAATTACTGACACCGGAGGTAGGAAATTTGTGTGTAACACCAAAAGATATTGATGAATTAGTGTTTTATATTGGAAAAACGGTGTCTCGTGGAATTAATAAAGCGGTATATGAGTGATTTTCCTAACATCATTAGTGGAATATCCAATATAGAGCGGGCATATAATGCATGGAAGAAATGAGTGGGAAGAGTGGAGCGGTTGAAAAGATGGGACAAAAAAAGCAGATGGTTAACGTTCGTCATAGCTATGGGAAGTGTGGGGATCATTTGTTTCATGGGTTATAATTTTTCGTATGTTGGAAAAGAAATGATAAAAAAGGCAGCAAATCAGACATATATTTTTTTCTGTGATATTACACAAGATATAATCGAAAATCATTATCCCAATATTTCTTATCATTGGAATAAGAAAGAACAACTCCAGGATGCATTTATTAAGAAAATCGGACAAATCATTCCATTGGGTTTTTATATGTCAAATAATGAAAAAACCTTAGAAAATCAAACCTGGAGCGGGCAGGAAGATTATCCTATGATGCAGCCGGAAGAAGTAAAAGTGTCGGAAGAGAATGAAGTAGTAAAAGAAACAGAAAACAATGAGGAAAATGAAACAGATAATGTAGAAGCATATGGAACTGTAATAGAATCGCAGAACGAAATTCTGCCGCAGATTAAGGAATTATCTTTAGAGGGTGGTTATACATTGGAGCAAATGACCGATTATGAGTATTTGACAAATCATCTTTATGTAATAGATCCGAGTACAAGTATTACAGAACAAGAACTAAATCCGAAAATACTGTTGGCAAAAGATTTGTCGATTGAAACAAGTAGTTTAGATCCGCAGATTTTAATTTATCATACGCATTCACAGGAAACATTTATTGATTCTGTACCAGGAAAAGAAGAGGATTCGATTGTCGGGGTGGGGAATTATTTGACAGAAATTCTGACAAATACATATGGATACAATGTTTTGCATCATAAAGGGATTTATGATATGACGGATGGTGTATTAGATCGTGATCCGGCATATGAAAAAGCATTACCGGATTTGGAGCAGATTTTAAATGATAATCCAAGTATAGAGGTAGTCATTGATCTTCACAGAGATGGTGTAGATGAAGATGTTCATCTGGTAACGGATATCGATGGTGTACCCACAGCTAAGTTGATGTTCTTTAACGGGACTTGTCGTGATACAGTTGGAGAGCGGACAGATATTACAAATCCTTACCGGGAAGATAATTTAGCATTCAGCTTGCAAATGGCGTTGGCTGCTGAAGCAAAATATCCCGATCTCACTCGTGTAATTTATTTAAAAACAAATCGTTATAATCAGCATTTACGCTCCAGGTCAGCATTGGTAGAAGTAGGAGCACAAACCAATACTGTGGAGGAGGCATACAATGCTATGCCCATATTGGCGGATTTGATTCACCAGGTAATTCAGAGGGACGGATAAATGAGAGTTCTATTGGAACAGGAAAACATTTGCATATTTAAAGTGACAGTGGTATACTATATCTTTGTTCAGATATGGTTATTAAAGCATTTTCATTTTAAGAAAGAAGGTCAGTTTATATGACAAAGATTGATATTATATCCGGCTTTTTGGGAGCTGGTAAGACTACACTTATCAAAAAGCTTTTAAAAGAAGCATTAAACGGACAAAAGGTTGTTTTGATTGAGAATGAATTTGGAGAAATCGGCATTGATGGTGGATTTTTGAAAGAAGCCGGAGTGCAGATTACAGAGATGAATTCCGGATGTATCTGCTGTTCTTTGGTAGGTGATTTTGGAAAAGCCTTGGAAGAGGTTCTTTCCACATATCATCCGGAACGTATTATTATAGAACCATCTGGAGTGGGAAAACTTTCAGATGTAATCGCAGCTGTACAGAAAGTGGCAGAAAAAAATTCTGAAGTAGAAATGAACAGTTTTGTGACAGTGGCAGATGCTTCAAAATGCAAAATGTATATGAAAAATTTTGGAGAATTTTATAATAATCAGATTGAAAGTGCCAGTGCAATTATTTTAAGTAGAACACAAAATGTAAAAGAAGAGCGTTTGGAAACTTGTTTAAAATTAATCCGTGAACATAATAAAGAGGCTCGTATTATAACAACTTCCTGGGATCAGCTTACTGGTATGCAAATTTTAGAAGTAATGGAAGGAACACATGATTTAGCTGAAGAAATGTTACGGGAACAGGCCCATGATGTGGAGTGTGAGCATGATCATCATCACCACGATGGAGAATGTGGACATGGACATCACCATCATGATGAGGAATGTGAACATGATCATCATCACCATGATGAAGAAGAATGCGAACATGGACATCACCACCATGATGAAGAAGAATGCGAACATGGACATCACCACCATGATGAAGAAGAATGCGAACATGGACATCACCACCATGATGAAGAAGAATGCGAACATGAACATCACCATCATGATGAGGAATGTGAACATGGGCATCATCACCACGATGGGGAATGCCATCATGACCATCATCATGAAGGATGCGGATGCGGTCATGACCATCACCACCATCATGCCGATGAAGTATTTACAAGTTGGGGAAGAGAATCCATCCATAAATATACAAAAGAACAGTTGGAATCTATTTTGAAACAGTTATCCGATGGAGACGAATATGGCATTATTTTACGTGCAAAGGGAATGCTTCCTACACCAGAGGGTGAATGGTTGTATTTTGATCTGGTACCGGAAGAATATGAAATCAGAATGGGATCAGCAGAATATACCGGACGGATTTGTGTGATTGGATCTAAATTACAGGAAGAAAAGTTGGAACAATTATTCCAGTTATAAAGTAGATAAAAATCTTGGGAGGATTAGTATGGAAGAAAAAATGATACCCGTTTATTTGATTACCGGTTTTTTAGAAGGGGGAAAAACTTCTTTTATTAATTTCACCATGAGCCAGGAATATTTTGCAGACGGAGAAAAAACATTACTCATTGTATGTGAAGAGGGAGAAGAAGAATATAGCGAGTCCATGCTGGCAGATAATAATACCGTGATGGTCACTGTAGAAGAAGAACAGGAATTGGACGAAGGATTTCTAAAAAAGCTGGATAGAACATATCGTCCAGAGCGTGTTTTGATCGAGTACAATGGTATGTGGTCGGTGAAAAAATTTCTGGAGACGCAGATGCCGCATTACTGGGGAATTTATCAAATTATTACTATATTAGATGGAAGCTCATTTCAGTTATATTTAAATAATATTAAATCCCTTGCAATGGAATTGGTAACGTATACGGATTTGGTCATCTTTAATCGTTGTGATGAAAATACACCGCTTGTGACGTTCCAAAGATCAGTAAAGGCAGTCAACCGAAGAGCAGAAGTTGTTTTTGAAGATGAAAATGGAGAAATGGAAAATCCGGAAGAAGATCTGCCATTTGATTTGGATGCTGATATTATTGATATTGATGACCGGGACTATGGTATTTGGTATATCGATGTTCAGGAACATCACGAACGGTACGAAGGAAAAAAAGTAAAGTTTCTTGCACAGATTATGAAATCGGAAGAATTTCCGGCAGGAATGTTTGTGCCGGGGAGAAATGCGATGACTTGTTGCGCGGATGACATTACTTTTTTAGGATTTATAGCTTCTTATAAAGGTCCAAGAAATCCGCAGCATAAGGAGTGGGCTCGTATTGTTGCCACAGTGAAATGGGAGTATTCAGCAGTTTACCAAGAAGAAGGACCGGTTTTATATGTGACGGAAATCCGTTCGGAGGAAAAACCGAAGGAAGAGCTTATTTATTTTTAAATTTGAAACAAGAATACAGAAGAATTTTGATAGTTTGAAAATAAAATAAAAATACTGTCAAATTTTGTGATATGAGAATAATCTTAGGTATTGTTTTATCATAGCAGCAAAATTTGGCAGTATTTTTTTGTAATATGTAAAAGAAAAGACAATGTGTGGAAGAGAATAGTTTTGTACATACGAGGAATACTAAATACCGAACATTTTAAATATTTAGAATGGAGGTATCGTATGAATAAAGAGGTAAAATTATTGAATCATATCCATGAAAGTGCTGATATGGGACAGGATAGTTTGAAACATATTTTAGAACTGTCCAGAGATAAAGAGTTTACAGATGTAATTCGGGCATGGATAGAAGAGTATCAGGAGGCCTATCGGGAAAGCGAAGAGTTATTGAAAAAATACCAAAAAGAAGAAGGAAAAGATGCTCCTATTATGGGGAAAATGATGTCAAATATAATGTCAAAAATGAAGAATATGATGGATCCTTCCACATCAAAACTGGCGGAAATGGTTTTACAGGGAACAACTATGGGAATTACAGAAATGACGAAGGAAATTCATCAATATGATGGAACGGATGATATGGTTTTAAATTTGGCAAAGAAGCTTTTAAAGAGAGAAGAAAAGAATGTGGAAGCAATGAAAAAATTTCTTTAATTAAGAATATCTGTAATGATTCGGAGCAATGCAGATTTATAAGAAATATTTACTTTGTCGAATGAACTCTGAATTGATACGAATATTTTTGAAATTGTGATATAATATAAAAAAGAAAGAGAGACAGAAGGAAAATAGGTGATCCGTATCCCACTTTCCTTCTGCTCTTTTGCTATAAGATTCATGAAATAATAGAATGAAATCAATGAATGGTATGTAATGGAAAACAATCAAAATAAGAGGAAGAGACAATGGAGCAGAAAATAATTTTTCATATTGATGTGAATTCAGCTTATTTAAGCTGGGAGGCGGTTCGCAGATTAAAAAATGGATCTGATGTAGACCTTCGGCTGATTCCATCAGCTGTAGGAGGAGACAGAGAAAAAAGACATGGTATAATTTTGGCAAAGTCTCCGGCAGCAAAAAGTTTTGGGATTTATACAAGTGAACCGATTGTCAGTGCTTTGAAGAAGTGCCCTCAGTTAAAATTGGTTTCACCTGATTTTACACTTTATCAGGATAACTCCAGAAAATTTATGGAAATTTTAAAGAGATATGCTCCTGTTGTGGAACAATATTCCATCGATGAGGCGTTTGCAGATATGACAGGAACAACACAACTTTACGGTTCATATCGGAAGGCTGCTGAAACAATTAAAAATGTAATATTTGATGAGTTGGGATTTACGGTCAATATTGGAATCTCGACCAATAAGTTATTGGCTAAAATGGCATCAGATTTTGAAAAACCCAATAAAATACATACATTGTTTCCGGAAGAAATTTCAAAAAAAATGTGGCCGCTTCCTGTGGGAAATTTATTCTTAGTAGGAGAATCGGCTAAAAAACGTCTCAATTCCCTTGGAATATTTACTATAGGTGATCTGGCAAATGCAGATCCTAATTATGTTCGTCAACATTTAAAAAAGCATGGAGAGGTGATTTATCAATATGCCAACGGGAACGGTGAAACAGAACTTGTATGTTCTGAATCGGATAATAAAGGATACAGCAATGAAATAACGCTATCCGATGATGTGCAAGATGCAGAAACAGCAAAGCTGGTATTGTTATCATTATGTGAGACTGTGTGCTCCAGATTGAGAAAGGATAAAAAAAAGGCAGGCTGTATTTCTGTAAAAATTACATATGCGACATTTCAAAACAGAGTGCATCAATATACCCTTCCTACTCTTACCAATGTAACAGGAGAAGTGGCGGCTATTTCTTATCAGCTATTTGATCAGATGTGGGACGGAAATACACCCATACGTCTTTTGGGAATTTCGGCACAAAAGATTTTAGAAGGTACATTACGCCAATATAATTTATTTGATTTGGATAAGTATGAGAAACAGGAGAAACTGGATGCTGCTATTGATAAAATCCGGGGAAAATATGGGGAGACATCTATTACACGGGCATGTTTTATGAAAAAAGAGAAATAAACAAAAACAATTGCAATTTAAGAGGACTTGGTATAAAATAAGAAAAGTGTAATTGGCAGAAATTATAGAAAATGAAAGATTGAGATGCCTGTTACATGAGTAAAAATGATACAGGAGGAATGATTCCATGCTTAACGTAAGCGGATTAAAGGAAGGATTTGTGTTGGACCATATTAGAGCCGGTAAGTCAATGTCCATTTATCATTATTTGGGTTTGGATAAATTAGATTGTCAGGTTGCTATTATTAAAAATGCAAGAAGCAGCAAAATGGGGAGAAAAGATATCATTAAGATTGAGTGTGGGATTGATGTTCTGGATTTAGATGTACTTGGGTATATCGATCATAATATCACAATTAATATTATCAAAGATGAAAAAATTGTGGAAAAGAAAACATTGAAACTTCCAAAGAAGATTACCAATGTAATTCATTGCAAAAATCCACGCTGCATTACTTCTATAGAACAGGAACTTCCACATGTGTTTGTTCTGACAGATGAAGAAAAGGAAATTTATCGTTGTATGTACTGTGAAGAACAATACAAATAAAAAGTAGAAACCAACTGTTTGAGAGAACGATGCAAGAGGAAATAAGTATGAATAAGAAAATGAAAATCGGATATAAAAAAATAGCATATGGATATATTCAGAACAATGGCAAGATAGGATATGGTGACAGGGTGAAGTGTTTTCTGATGAAGATAGAAAAATGGAACGATTAAGGATTGTTGAGCAATAGCTTGAAATACGATAATCGTTCAATTTTTTATGTTATTTTTTTCGGTCGGCCATTCAAACAGTATAAAGTGAAACAAAAAAGAAGGAAGAGTCGTGAAAGCGGCAGAATGAGAGGTAAACAATGAGACATTTATTAAGCCCCCTTGATTTTTCAGTTGAAGAGTTGTCTGATTTATTGGATTTAGCCAATGATATTGAAAAGAATCCTAAGAAATATGCTCATGTATGTGATGGAAAAAAATTAGCTACATTATTTTATGAACCAAGTACCCGTACTCGTCTCAGTTTTGAGGCAGCAATGCACAATTTAGGTGGAAATGTGATCGGGTTTGCCACTGCAGATTCCAGCTCAGCATCAAAGGGAGAGAGTGTTTCTGATACAATACGTATCATTTCCTGCTATGCTGATATTTGTGCCATGCGTCATCCGAAAGAAGGTGCGGCTACTGTAGCATCATTGAAGTCCAGTATTCCTGTCATTAATGCTGGAGATGGAGGACATCAACATCCTACACAGACATTAACGGATCTTTTGACAATTCGTTCTCTGAAGGGACGTTTGGATAATATAACAATCGGACTTTGCGGTGATTTAAAATTTGGGCGTACGGTACATTCTCTGATCAATGCTTTAGTACGATATGAAAATGTGAAATTTGTATTAATTTCACCGCCGGAACTGCGTGTACCAAGTTATATTCGCGAGGAAGTATTAAAGGGATTTGATTTTGAAGAAGTGACTGATTTGGAGCACGCAATCCCGAAATTGGATATTCTTTATATGACCCGTGTTCAGAAAGAACGTTTTTTTAATGAAGACGATTATATTCGTATGAAGGATTGTTATATTTTAGATAAAGCCAAAATGCGTTTGGCAAAAGATGATATGCTGGTTTTGCATCCATTGCCGAGAGTAAATGAAATTTCTGTGGAAGTGGATGACGATCCCCGTGCAGCATATTTCAAGCAGGTACAGTATGGTGTTTATGTTCGCATGGCATTGATTTTAAGATTACTGGAATTGGCATAAAGACAAATGAGAGGAGAAATAAATTATGAATAAACCAAATTTGGAAACTGTTTGTATTCAAGGCGGATGGAAGCCGAAAAAAGGAGAGCCAAGAGTTCTGCCGATTTATCAGAGTACTACATTCAAATATGATAATAGTGAGCAGATGGCAAGATTATTTGATTTGGAAGATGAAGGATATTTTTATACAAGACTGCAGAATCCAACAAATGATGCAGTAGCTTCTAAAATCTGTGAACTTGAGGGAGGTGTGGCAGCTATGCTGACATCTTCCGGACAGGCGGCGAATTTTTATGCTATGTGTAATATTTGTAATGCGGGAGATCATATTGTCAGTTCAGCTCCTATTTATGGAGGAACTTCCAATTTGTTTACTGTAACGATGAAAAAAATGGGAGTGGATGTAACTTTGGTGGATCCGGATGCTCCGGCAGATGAAATTGCCAAGGCATTTCAGCCAAACACAAAAGCATTGTTTGCTGAAACTATATCGAATCCTTCTTTGGTGGTATTGGATATTGAAAAGTTTGCTCAATTGGCACACAGTCATGGTGTACCATTGATTGTAGATAATACATTTGCAACGCCGATTAATTGTCGTCCGTTTGAATTTGGTGCTGATATTGTGACACATTCTACTACAAAATATATGGATGGACATGCGTTAACAGTAGGTGGATGTATTGTTGACAGCGGAAATTTTGATTGGATGGCTCATGCTGATAAATTCCCAGGTCTTACAACTCCAGATGAATCATATCATGGAATTGTGTACGCAGAACGTTTTGGAAAAAAGGCGTACATAACAAAAGCAACAGCACAGCTGATGCGTGATTTAGGTTCTATTCAGTCTCCACAAAATGCTTTTCTGCTTAACGTGGGATTGGAAACATTGCATCTGCGTGTTCCGCGCCATTGTGAAAATGCACAAAAAGTGGCAGAATACTTGAATACAAATGATAAAGTAGCATGGGTGGAATATCCGGGATTAAAGGGAAGCAAATATTATAATTTGGCACAAAAATATATGCCAAACGGAACTTGCGGAGTAGTAGTTTTTGGACTAAAAGGTGGAAAAGATTTTGCAATTCGTTTTATGGATCATTTGAAATTGGCATGTATTGTTACACATGTGGCGGATGCCAGAACATGTGTCCTTCATCCGGCCAGTCATACACACAGACAGTTAAGCGAAGAACAGTTGGTGGAAGCAGGAGTGCGTCCGGATTTAATTCGTTTCTCTGTTGGAATTGAAAATGCAGAAGATATTATTGCAGACATTGAGCAGGCAATTCAGAAAGCGGAAGAAGAATAAGATATATAAGCAAATAAAATTAGGAAACATTTAGAAAAAACAGGAATTATTAAAAGGACGATACCGTTTCAGAAATTCTGTAACGTGTATCGTCCTTTCTTATGTTATAATTTGGCGGGCTAAAATAACATTAATTTGAAGTTTTCATCATTTGATTTCTATAGGTTAGAGGTGTCAGCCCACATTTTTGATGAAAGACTTTTGTAAAATAATTCTGATCAGAAAAACCACATTGGCGTGCGATGCTTTGAATAGAAAGGGATGGATCCTCCAACATTCGTTTGCTTTGCTGTAGCCGGTATGAGGTAATATATTCTAAAATGGATTGCTGATAAGCATTTCGGAAACTTTTTGTTAATGTTGCGCGGCTACAGTAAAAATAACCGCACAGCTGATCCAAGGTGATCTGACTGGAAAAATGGGTATGAATATATTCTTTAATTTTAACAGGCAGTGTTTGATTATTTAGCTTTAAGCGATTACTGAGAGTGATATAAGCAGCACAAATTTCCATTATAGAAATGCAGGATAAAATCTGGCTTTTCGACCTTATGGGAATTTGTGAAACGGTTTGCTTCAGTTCTTCTGGATTTTGTACAAAGGGGAGTGCGGACTGGAAGGTGTGTTTCGGGCTGTCGTGCATGGTATCCATGGTTTGTCCCATCATAAGATAACCGGAAAGAATTCCATTATGGTACAGAGGGGCAACTGCCTCATAAAGTCCAAAACAACACTGGTAGAGATAAACATTACCCGTTTGTTTAGCTGTTTCAAATGCTTTCTTATCATTTTTATGACATAGCGATAGAGCTTTCGGATTTTTTTGAATGAATTGACAAAATGCAGATCCTTTTTTAGGATAGGCTTCCAATTCATTCTGTTCCGTGTCGTAAATGGAGATACGGAATCCTGAAACATTGGAGAGCTCTTTTAAAATATCTGCTAAGGCTATTTCTTTACTCATATCTTTGCTCCTGTATAATGATATCGTTTGTCTTTAGTATACAATTATGAAAATGGAAAAGCAAGATCAAAGAAAATGCTGTTTTTTGATAAATCTCTTTTGTGCATTTTAGGCTTATCCGTATTTAGTATACCATAAAAAATAAAAATAGAATAAAATATCCGATTTTGCTAAAAAAGAATAGAAAATTCCTTGTTTTTCATGGGGAATCTGATAAGATGAAAGTACAAAGGTGATTGGAGAAGGAAAGGTACCTGGCTTTGATTCGGGGATAGCAGAATAAACACTTTTCCTGATTGTTTCGTGCGGTGAGTACCGTAAGAATGGAGGTATATGATGAGAACAGAGAGTATCGAGAATGTTTTGGGATGTTTTCAGTTGGAAGGGAATGTATCAGGTTATCGTTCCTATGGAAGTGGCCATATTAACAGCACATTTTTAGTAAACTGTGATACGGAAAATGGAAGAAAACGTTATATTCTTCAGTGCATGAATAAAGAGATTTTTCAGAACATAGAAGGATTAATGGGTAACATTGCATCTGTAACAGAATTTTTAAGAGAAAAGATCATTAAAAATCAGGGTGATCCGGAAAGAGAAACATTAACATTAGTAAAATCCGTAGATGGACAAAACTATGTAACAGATGCGGAAGGTAATTCTTGGAGGGTGTATCTTTTTGTGGAAGATACAATTAGTTTTGATGCGGTAGAAAAACCGGAAGATTTTTATGAAAGTGCATACTCGTTCGGACATTTCCAGAGACTTCTTTCTGATTATCCGGCAGATACTTTAGTGGAAACCATTCCTGATTTCCACAATACTCCTGTACGTTTTGAACAGTTGGAAGAAGCTATAAAAAATAATAAAGCAGGTCGTTTGGAAGAGGTTAAGAACGAACTTGAATTTGTATTTGCAAGAAAAGAAGAACTGGGGATGGCGATGAACATGCTGAAAGAAGGAAAGTTGCCACTTCGTGTTACCCATAATGATACAAAATTAAATAATATTTTGATGGATAAAGATACAAGAAAAGGTATTTGCATTATTGATTTGGATACGGTAATGCCGGGACTTTCTATCCATGATTTTGGTGATTCCATCCGATTTGGTGCCAATACTGCCGCGGAAGATGAACCGGATACAAGTAAAGTTTCTATTTCACTTGAATTGTTTGAGGCATATGTAAAAGGATTTTTAGATGGTTGTGAGGGTAGTTTAACCAATGCTGAAGTGGATATGCTTCCTATGGGAGCAAAATTAATGACAATAGAGTGTGGTATGAGATTTCTGGCAGATTATTTAAATGGTGATGTTTATTTTAAGACACATAGGGAAAAACAAAATTTGGATCGTGCAAGAAGTCAGTTTGCATTGGTAGCAGATATGGAAAAGAAATGGCAAGAAATGAAAGCTATTGTAGAAAAATATCGTTAAAACTGGAGTGGGTGTCCTGTATGGCGGGGCACCCATTTTCTTTTTAAATGAAATTCTTTTTATGGAAAATCCCCTTACCGGTTTGGCACGGTAAAGGGATTTTATTTACGCGCAGCCTACTTAACGTTGATTTAATGGAATATACTCAGCATTGTCAATCACACTCATATAGGCAGGACGAATAATTTTATCCACATTAATCAATTCTTCGATTCGATGAGCACTCCATCCTACAATACGTGCGATAGCAAAGATAGGAGTAAATAATTCCACAGGAATATCCAACATACTATAAACAAAACCGCTATAAAAATCGACATTTGCACTGACACCTTTGTAAATACGACGTTCTTCTGCGATTACTTCCGGTGCCATGGTTTCAATCATAGAATAAAGATTGAAATCATCAATGCGATTTTTTTCTTGAGATAATTGTTTTACGAAACGTTTAAAGATTTCGGCTCTTGGATCGGATTTTGAATATACAGCATGTCCCATTCCATAAATAAGACCTTTTTTATCAAATGCTTCTTTGTGGAGAAGTTTTTTCAGATAATCTTTTACTTCATCCTCATCTTTCAAATCTTTTACATGCTCTTTTAAATCGTTCATCATTTGTACCACTTTAATGTTGGCACCACCATGTTTAGGACCTTTTAAAGAAGATAAAGCAGATGTAATTGTGGCGTATGTATCGGTACCGGAAGAAGTAACGACATGTGTGGTAAATGTGGAGTTATTACCACCTCCGTGTTCCATGTGAAGTACCAGAGCCAAATCCAATACATGGGCTTCCAATGGAGAATATTTCATATCGGGGCGCAGCAAACGTAAGAGATTTTCAGCAGTAGAAAGATTTTCATCCGGTCTGTGAATATACATACTGTCATCACATTCATAGTGATTATAGGCATGATAACCGTAAACGGAAAGCATTGGAAATACACTGATCAGCATCAGACATTGGCGAAGAACGTTGGGGATAGAAATATCATCCGCTTTAGTGTCATAGGATGCCAGTGTCAAAATACTTCTGGATAAAGTATTCATAATGTCTTTACTGGGAGCTTTCATAATAACATCTCTGACAAAGTTGGTAGGAAGTGTCCGGCTGTAAGCCAGCGTGTTTTTGAAGTCTTCCAATTGCTGGGGAGTTGGAAGCTTACTGAAAAGAAGCAAATATGCAATTTCTTCATAAGCGAAACGATGTTCTTTTACAGGACCAGAGACAAGATCATGGATATCATAACCACGATAAAAAAGGCGGCCCTCACATGGAACTTTTTTTCCGTCTACAATTTTATTTGATTCGATTCTTGAAACTTTTGTGAGACCAGCCAAAACACCATTTCCATTTTTATCACGTAAACCGCGTTGAACGTCATATTTTGGGTATAATTCAGCATCAATCACACCATTTTTTTGACAATCATCGGCAAAACGCATTACAGAGTCCTCAAAACAATTCTTGCTAATCATGTAAAATGCACCTCATTTCTGTAAAGAAGGGAAGCGTATGCTTCCAATGTGAACAGTCACTCAAGTATGCTTTAGTATAGCACAGAATAAAAGAAACAGCAAGTTAAAAAATATAAACAAATATTAAAAGAAATTGTAATTGTGTGTATGTTATTGAAGATAATGTGAGATTTCACAATTTCAAACAGAAGAAAAACTTAGAAAATACTGGAAAAAAAGAATTTATGAAAAACTAAAATGTATTTGTATATTGAAGAAAAAAAGAGAACACTATAAAATAGAAAGAGTAAAAAAATATGGAATATTTCTAAAAATAGAAAGGAGATTCTATGTATTTAAAAATACTATTTTATGGTGCAAAAAGTTATGATGAACAATTCTTTAAACATGTGTTAAAAGATTATCCAAAACTGGAAATCCATTTTACCGATGCAAATATTCATGAGGAGACTGCGGCTTTAGCAGAAGGTTTTGATGCGATTTGTGCTTTTGTAAACGCCGACCTGGGAACAAATGTTATAAACCAATTGGCAAAACACCATATCAGATTAATCTTAATGCGGTGTGCCGGATTTAATAATGTGGATTTGAAAAGGGCAGGAGAGTTGGGGATTGCTGTGATGCGTGTACCGGGATACTCCCCGGAAGCAGTAGCAGAGCATGCCATGGCATTGGCTCTCACGGCAAATCGACATACGCATAAGGCATATATCAAGTGTCGTGAAAATGATTTCAGTTTGAGTGGTTTGATGGGAGTGAATTTTTACGGAAAAACAGCCGGAATTATTGGAACAGGAAAAATCGGACAGGCTATGGCAAATATTTGTCGTGGGTTTGGAATGCGTGTCATAGGGTACGATAAATACGAAAATCCAGAGGCAAAAATTCAGTACATGCCATTAGACAAAGTGTTGAAAGAAAGTGATTTAATTAGTCTGCATTGTCCACTGACAGAAGAGACTCATCACATGATAAATAAACAGACAATTCAAAGTATGAAAAATGGGGTGATTCTGGTTAATACATCCAGAGGCGGTTTGATAAAAACAGAAGATTTAATTGAAGGAATACGTGCCGGAAAGTTTTTTGCCGTAGGGTTAGATGTATATGAGGAAGAAGGTCCGTATGTCTACGAAGATCTGTCCGAACAGATTTTGCAGACTTCCACCATGGCTCGACTTTTGTCATTCCCCAACGTTACGGTGACTTCTCATCAGGGATTTTTGACAGTGGAAGCAATGGAATCGATTGCACGAACTACTCTTCAGAATGCAGTGGATTTTCTGGAAAAAAGACACTCGGATAATGAGTTAACACATTGTCATTTTTAAATGTTTTGAAGAAGATCGATGGGAACAGGATCTTTTATTGTTATATTCAAGGATTGCTTTGAGCATGTTGGAGGTAAAATGCTGCAATCATATGCCAAAATGTGGACTCCGTGTTGGGAGGCATGAAGCAAAGCTTTTGCGAAATCCGGATGGGAACGATAATTTGGGCGAAAAATCTGAACCGAATTCATTTGAATCACAAAGAATAGAAAGGCTTGAAATCCGTATTGAACACATTTTTCCAACTCCAATATATGCTTGATTCCGCGTGTGGTTGGTGCATCAGGAAAGAGGGCAACTCCATTTTCCTCTAAAGTGCAACCTTTTACTTCAATAAATGCTTTGTTCTCGGAGGATTCAGCATAAAGATCAAAGCGGGAGGATGCAAAGGTGACCTCTCGCTTTAATAGTGAAAGATCAGAAAATAAATGCCCCTGTTGAATCCAATCAAAAACCAGCTGGTTGGGAGCCTGGGAGTCAAGATTTACTAATTGATTTCCTTTATACACAGCAATAAGCGTATATTTTGTTTTTCGATCATGTTTTTTTGCTGGCTCTAAAATAACAGAAGCACCCGGTACCAATAGTTCACGGCATCGACCCGTATTTTTAACATGACATGATTCGTGTATGCCATTTATCAGACAAATAGCAATGAATCGATTGGGACGTTCTAAAAATATTCCTGTTATTGTATGTTTATACTCCATAAAATAAGTGTCCTTTCTTGCAAAAAAATTTGAGATTTTAATTATATCATAAATAAAAGTATTTTGAATGAGTTATGAACAATTAAAAATGTTACATAATTGTATGTTAACAGAAGACAAAGCGAACGTGAAATTGGGTTGTATAATAAGGAAAACTGTGTTAATATACCATAAGGATATAAGCGGGGAAAAAAGCGAATGATATAAATTTTTATAGTAAATATAATGTCAAATATATAAAATGTATTTAAATACATTTTTGCTAATTGTTTACAAATCATAATTTTAGGTCAATTCCTCGCAAAAAAGAATGTATATTGGAGGAACAATGGAAGAGAAAAAACAAACGGAGATGGAAATTGATTTAGGGGAAATTATGAGTGTTTTATGGAGTAAAGCGCTTATAATTGTTTTAACCGGATTATTATTTGCAGTTCTGGCTTTTTTAGGAACAAAGTTTTTTATAGAGCCAACATATAAATCTACGGCAAGTATTTATATTGTGAACAGGCAAGGCGATGGTCTTACTACAAGCGATTTAAGCAGTGCTGAAATGCTGACGAAAGATTGCCAGAAAATTATTACAAATCGTACTGTTTTGGATGTGGTAATTGATACGTTACAGCTGGATATGAGCGCAGAAGCTCTTGCTAATCAAATATCAGTATCTGTCCCTACGGATACCAGAATTATTGAGATAACAGTTACAAATCAAAATCCCAATAAAGCAAAGGAAATTGTGGATACTGTTGCAGATGTTACCGGAGAAAAGCTGCAGGAAATTATGGGAATCGAAGAAGTAAATGTATTTGAATACGGAAATCTTCCCCTTAATCCATCTGCTCCCAATGTGATGAAAAATTCGATGATGGCTGGATTTGTGGGGATCGCATTGGCGGCGTTTATAATAATTCTGTTGTTTATTATGGATGATACAATTAAGAGCAGTGATGATGTATCGAATTATCTGGGATTGACAACAATTGGCTTTATTCCGGATATTGCTGATCATGAAACAGCAGGAAATGCATCGAAAAAGAAGAGAAAGAGGGGAGAAAAGAAATGCTAAGTGTGCAATTGAAACGACCTGCTAGGGAAAAAAATTATCGGGTGGCAGAGGCATATAAGACTCTCCGTACGAATATTCAATTTTGTGGTGTAGAAAATAAGGTAATTATGTTGACCAGTAGTATGCCGGGAGAAGGAAAGTCAGCTACATCGTTTAATTTGGCTGCTTCTTTGGGAGAAATTGGAAAAAAAGTTTTGCTGATTGATGCAGATATGCGGCGTTCTAATCTGGTGAACCGGTATAAAGTCGAAGCGAGAGTGAAAGGATTAAGTGAGTTTTTATCAGGTCAAAATGGGATTGATGAAGTATTATATTTGACTAACATTCCCAATGTACATATTATATTTGCCGGTGCTATGCCACCGAATCCAGCTGAACTTCTGAATAACCGTATTTTTACAAAAACAATAGAAAAGCTTCGCGATCTCTATGATTATATCATAATTGATACACCGCCTTTGGGAAGTGTAGCGGACGCGGCAGTTATTTCTCAGGTCAGTGACGGAATTATTTTTGTTTGTGCATCCGGCTTTATCCGTAGAAAAATGGCTCAGGATATGGTGAGACAATTGTCAGCAACAAAATGTAAAATTCTCGGAACGGTACTTACAAGAGTGGAAAAAGGCGGAAAGGGATACTACGGAAAGTACTATGGGAAATACGGTGATTATTATGGGGAATATGGAAAAGGAGATAACTAGACACAGTCCGATTAAAAGGAGTGTAGTATAGTGTATAAAATGATGAAAAATAAGGCTGTTTGGATATTGGGCATCTGTTGTGTCGCAGCGATTGTTTTCAGCATTATCATCTGGAAACAGGAAGACCGCAATAAACCGCAAATTCAGTTTGTTGGAAAAATAACCTATCATGATAATATGACGGATGAAGAACTGTTAAAAGATGTAAGGGCATTTGATCAGGAAGAGGGAGATATTTCTGACCGGATTGTGGTGGATTCCATTGTAAAAATGAATGGAAAAGATTATGTAAAAATTTACTACGCGGTAGTGGACAGTAGTGGAAATGGAATTCGTGTCGGAAAAGAAGTTCCTTATACGGACGGCATAGAGAGTGATGATGGGGAAGAGCCCGCTGCACAGGAAACGTTTGAGACCATAGAAGAAACAACAGAAGAGACAATTGCCGAAACCGAGACAGCTGTAGAAACAGAATCCGTAGTGGAAAGTGAATCGGAATCTCCGGTTCTTACTATGAAAGCAGGAGAAGCCAGTATAGCAGTTGGTACCCAATTTATATATCAGAACCATATAGAAAGTATTGTAGATAACAAGGATCAAGAAATGGATTTATTTCGTGAGGTAGTTATTGAAGGAGATTATGATTGTAATACCCCGGGAACGTATTCACTGGTATTTTATACATATGATAGCGACAATAATAGATCGAATGAAGTTCCGTTCACGTTGATTGTTCAGTGATTCTTAAGTCTGCTGGGCAGGAGATATTATAGGATTGATACGAAAATGAGATATTTTGTATCAAGTTTATAATATCTCCTTTTTTATTTATCTTTTATATATGACAGATCATTAGAATAACTTGCAAGGAGATCAAAAATGTAGTATAGTAATTCAAAAGTTATCTTTGCGAAAAGACAAATACATACAATGGAGGAAAACATGGAATTATTAAAAGAAAGAATCCGCAAGGACGGAGTAGTAAAAAAAGGAAATGTGTTGAAAGTAGATAGTTTTTTAAATCATCAGATGGATATCCAATTGTTTAATGAAATAGGGAAAGAGTTTAAAAGACTTTTTGCTGCCTGTCCTATTAATAAGATTTTAACAATTGAGGCGAGCGGGATCGGAATTGCATGTATTGTGGCACAATATTTTGATGTGCCGGTAGTGTTTGCAAAAAAAGCGCAGAGTATTAACATTGATGGGGAAGTATATAGTACGAAAATTGAATCTTTTACACATAAAAAAATATATGATGTTATTGTTTCAAAAAAATTCCTAAATGAAAACGATAAGGTTTTGATTATTGATGATTTTCTTGCAAATGGATGTGCACTGGCGGGATTAATTGATCTTGTGAAAAGTGCCGGAGCCTCCATTGAAGGAATTGGAATCGTTGTGGAAAAGGGATTTCAAAAGGGAGGAGATTTGATTCGCTCAAAAGGTGTGCGTTTGGAATCTTTAGCAATTATCGAAGGAATGAATGATGAGACGGGAGAAATATTCTTTCGCGATTAAGAAATGACGGAAAATACCGCATATGGAATTGGCGGAAAAGTTGATTTCATATGCGGTATTTTTGTGAAAAAACAGAAAAGAATTATACTTCATTGCTGGAAGCGATCTGAGGTATTTGCAGTGATGAGGATAGTATGACAGATCAGAAGAAGGGAAGAAAATAGTATGAAGTTGGTTATACAGCGTGTGAACTACGGAAGTGTTACAGTAGAAGGAAATGTAATTTC
The DNA here is from genome assembly GCA_026169045.1 of Lachnospiraceae bacterium. Classification (GTDB taxonomy): domain Bacteria; phylum Bacillota; class Clostridia; order Lachnospirales; family Lachnospiraceae; genus Fimimorpha. Next base: position 21,568 of record JAPFDH010000068.1, read on the forward strand.
AGAAATTGGCAAAGGATTTGTTGTTTTATTTGGGGCTGGTGAGGGCGATACCGAAGAAATGGCAGATAAATTTGCTGAGAAAATGATTAAATTAAGGATTTTCGAAGATGAAAACGGAAAAACAAATCGTTCCTTGACAGATGTAAATGGGGAATTATTGATCATATCTCAATTTACCCTTTATGCAGATTGCAGAAAAGGGAATCGCCCCAGTTTCGTTCATGCCTGTGAACCGGAGAGGGCGGAACATTTATATGAATATTTTCTTGAAAAATGTGAGAAATTATATGGAAAAGTACAAAGAGGGTGTTTTGGGGCGGATATGAAAGTAAAGTTAGAAAATGATGGTCCGTTTACAATTATTTTGGACAGTGAAGATTGGAAAAACTGATTTAGATTTGAAGAAAATGTGAAATCTCTTTATTTATCAGAATAAGTATGATATGATTAACCGGAACAGCGTGTCGTTCATGAAAAAAGAAAGAGAGGAAAAATCATGAGAAAGAAAATCGCAGCAGTGATGCTTTGTGTATGTTTGGCATCGAGTCTTACTGCATGCCAGAATACAGGAGAAACGCAGACAACAACAGAAGGAACTACTGAAGGAACAACAGAAGAAACGAGAGAGATGCCTACGTTTGATTATTCACAAGGTTTGGAAGATACGGGATATATGACAGATGTGACAGCTTCTGATTTTGTAGAGCTTCCGGAGTATAAAGGTGTAGAAATCAGTGAGGCTGATGCAATACCAGATCAGGCCACATTGGATGCACTTATGGAAAGTATTCTGGAGTCTTATTCAACAGAAGAAGAAATGACAGATACAGAGCGTCTGATCGAAGATACAGATGTGGTAAACATCGATTACTCTGGTTCCATCGATGGTGAATTGTTTGATGGCGGTTCAGCTGAAGGATACGATTTAGATTTGGGCAACAGCACTTTCATTGACGGTTTTGCTGAACAGATTGTGGGTCATAAATTGGGAGAAGAGTTTGATATTACCGTTACTTTTCCAGATCCATATGAAATGAATCCTGATCTGGCAGGTAAAGAGGCTATTTTCCATATAAAAGTAAATTCTGTAAAAACGGTTACGGTTCCGGAATTGACAGATGATTTTGTAAAAGAAAATTTGAAGGAACAAACTGGTTGTGAGACTGCTGAGGATTTGAAAGAATATATAAAGACCAATAAACAGGAAAGTATGATAATGAATTATATGTGGGAATATTTAAAAGAAAATTCTACCGTGAAAGAAATCCCACAGAATTTGTACGATGTATGTTATGATTATCAGGATTTTTCAGCAGACTTGCAGGCGTATCAGCTGAATATGACAAAAGAAGAAATGATGGAGCTGGTAAGTATGTCTGAAGATACTTTGGATGAATATACAAAATCCATGGCAGAGGAAATTTTAATAGCCCAGGCGGTAGCAGAACAGGAAAATATTCAGATTGATGATGCTTACTTACAAGAAACATACGGAGATGAATTGGATAGTTACCTGGAAACATACGGAACGGGATATGTAAAACGTTCTGCGATCTTGAATAAAGTGGCTAAGGTAATGGCAGATCACGCTGTAATAGTAGAAAATACAGAAACGGATACTGCAGAAGAAACCACAGAACAAACGACAGCAGAGGAATAATGATATAAAACAAAAAGGGATTATTGGAAAAATCAGTTAAATAGCTGATGTATTATCCAATAATCCCTTATTTTTATTTGCTGATTAATTCTCCGATATTTTGGATTAGAATGGAAATGGTACCGTCCGGATTGGTGATAAATTGAACACGATCCTTATTGTTGTATTCTTCCATAGGAATAGTGATTTCAATTCCTGTATCTGTCAGTAAATGTTGTTTTTCAAATTTTTTAATGGTTTTTGGATTCTGTGGTTTTACTTCATCGTTTTGAAGATTATATTTTTCTACTTTTTCATCAAAATCCCGTTTCATTTCTTCATTACTGTGAAAAATCTTTTCTTTTACAGCATCTACCCGAATATTTCCGTTTTCTTCCAGTTCCTGATAAATAATATTTTTTATTTCCATTTTTCGTTCCACGTCTTCTTCCGGATAGTACTTACGATTTACTTGTTCTACAGCTTTTGTTACAATATTTAATTTTGATTTTTGGGAGAGCGGAGCATGACATTTCATATATAACTGTGAAAGATAATTGGTTTTAATACCATTTATATCATATTTTTTTTCTAAAAGCATAATGGAGTGATCCTGTAAATTAATGATAGCTGCTTCGCTGAGGCGTTGTCCCATGGAAGGAAGAATTGCCTGTTGAACGATAATCTCATTGGCGTTTTGGGCATTTTTGCTGCCTGTGAGATGGGTATAAAAGGATTTGTAGTTCATTTTCAAAAGCCCGATGTAATCTTGTTGTTCTGTGTGAAAATGTACAATAATGAGATCAGCAGGAGGAATGTCTGGATTTGAATACATGATTTCAAAAAGTCCGGAGGCAAGTGCTTTAGAGAATTCTACAAAATTATCATTATTATATTGGTTAAAACACTTTAGTACTTCTGAATCTTCTTCAAATTGACAATATTTTATATCATCTCCGGAAGTTACTTTTCCTATATGGTTTTTAAAAAAATCACTTAGATCAGGACCAAAATCCAGCTCCTGATCCGATAAAACAGGCATGCCGACTGAACTGTCTAAGATATGTACAATTGCCTTTTTTATAATAATGGAATCTTTATCCATAATATCGTTCCTTTCTGTATTATATAGGTATTACATTTTTTTGTTTGATTCTTCAATATTTAAGTATAGCATAAAAAAATATTTGGAAAAGACCTTTTTTATGTTATACTATTATAGAACAAAATTTAACAGAGGCAGTGTCAGTATTGTCAAAGAAATTTAGGTTGTAAGGTAAGGCTGATTGTATCAAAAAGACGATATTTGACGGATGCATCGGTATAATAGAATGAGAGGAAAATATGGCATTTACACATTTACATGTCCATACGGAGTATAGTTTATTAGATGGTTCCTGCAAAATTAAAGAACTTGCAGAAAAAGCGAAAGAATTGGGAATGGATTCATTGGCGATAACGGACCATGGTGTTATGTATGGAGTAATTGATTTTTATCGTGCAGCCAGAGAGGTGGGAATCAAGCCGATTATCGGATGTGAGGTTTATGTAGCCCCCAATTCCCGTTTTGATCGTGAAACGACGGGGGGAGAAGATCGATACTATCATTTGGTCTTATTGGCGGAAAATGATATCGGGTATCATAATTTGATGAAAATTGTATCTAAGGGATTTGTGGACGGGTTTTATTATCGTCCGCGGGTTGATAAAGAAATTTTGAAGAAATATCACGAAGGAATTATTGCTTTAAGCGCATGTTTAGCGGGAGAAGTTCAAAGATATCTGGTTCGTGGAATGTATGAACAGGCAACAAAAGTTGCATTGGAATATGCTGATATATTCGGAAAGGAAAACTATTTCCTTGAATTGCAGGATCATGGAATTCCCGATCAGCGTTTGGTAAATCAAGGTTTGATGAGAATGAGCCAGGAAACGGGAATCGAATTGGTAGCTACCAATGACGTACATTATATCAATGCCGAAGATGCAGTGGCTCATGATATTCTTCTTTGTATACAAACGGGAAAAAAGGTCAGTGATGAGAATAGAATGCGTTATGAGGGCGGACAATTTTTCCTGAAATCTGAAGAAGAGATGCGTCAACTATTTCCGTATGCATTACAGGCCCTGGAAAATACACACAAAATAGCGGATCGGTGCAACGTGGAGATTGAATTTGGTGTGACAAAAGTGCCGCGTTTTCATGTACCGAATGGATATACAGCTTGGGATTATCTGAAAAAACTTTGCTATGAGGGACTGGAAAGAAGGTATTCGGGTCAGGCAAATATAGAAGAATTAAGAGAAAAACTGGATTATGAATTGAGTGTCATTCAAAAAATGGGATATGTGGATTATTTTTTGATTGTATGGGATTTTATTCATTTCGCCAGAAGCAATGATATTATGGTAGGACCGGGAAGAGGTTCGGCAGCGGGAAGTATTGTTTCATACTGCCTGGGAATTACAAATATTGATCCTATCCGGTATAACCTTTTATTTGAACGCTTTTTAAATTCGGAACGTGTATCCATGCCTGATATTGATATTGATTTTTGTTTTGAACGCAGGCAGGAAGTCATTGATTATGTTGTGAGAAAATATGGAAAAGAGCAGGTTGTTCAGATTGTTACTTTTGGTACTCTGGCAGCAAAGGGTGTGATCCGTGATGTGGGACGGGTTTTGGATCTTCCATATTCCATGTGTGATACCATTGCTAAAATGATTCCCAATGAACTGAATATAACCATTGATTTGGCTCTGAAAATGAATCCGGAATTAAGAAGTCTATATGAATCAGATGAACAGGTTAAAAATTTGATTGATATGTCAAAACGTCTGGAAGGATTACCGCGTCATACCTCTATGCACGCTGCGGGAGTGGTGATCAGTGAATTACCGGTAGATGAATATGTGCCCCTTTCCCGGGCGTCAGACGGATCCATTACTACACAGTTTACAATGACCACATTGGAAGAACTGGGATTGTTAAAAATGGATTTCCTGGGACTTCGTACACTGACGGTTATTCAAAATGCAGTAAAAAATGTGGAGAAAAATCGCGGAATTACCATTGATATTGATCATATTGATTTTGATGATAAAGAAGTGTTTGCGTCCATCGGAACTGGAAAATGTGACGGTATTTTCCAGTTGGAAAGTGCAGGAATGAAAACATTCATGAAAGAATTAAAACCGGAAAATCTGGAAGATATTATAGCCGGAATTTCTCTTTATCGTCCGGGCCCGATGGACTTTATTCCAAAGTATTTAAAAGGAAAAAATGATAAAAATTCCATTGCCTATGATTGCCCTCAATTAGAGCATATATTAGCACCCACATATGGATGTATTGTTTATCAAGGTGCGACTCGTTTCTAGTTTAAATTCACAAAGACTGGACACGTTGTTCAAATAAAGTGTAAAACATTGAAATGAACTGCGGAGAACTGCAGCTTTGAAGTATGGAATGATAGGGTAACGCCTTGAAACATACTCTTTAATACTCCGACTGGCATATGTAAACGAAAGTGGATATGTTAGAAGCTCGGTGAAGTCGGCAGAAGCAAACCTAAGTCGTAAAATTATCAGGTCAGATATGGGAAAATGCTCAGAGTCCACCTGCCAGAAATAGCAAAGAATGAGATAAGGTTTGTAATATGCCGGAAGTCTATAAAATACCTATGGTGAGTATGTTATTATGACTGACGAACTCAAGAAATAAAGGATCTAAAAACAGCTGTATGGAAACATATGGTACCGTATATAACGGTGTTAGTGTGGTAAAGTAAGAATCTTGGTTATGAAATACCATGTTGTGTTACAGGCACATCCGGGCTAACAGGTCTATATTGAGCACCTAAGGGTATATGTACAGATAGAAGCTGCGGAACGGGGAAAGGCATCAGGTACATAGTGATTTTAAAATCAATTATTATGTATAAACCGGCGAAGAATAATAAGCGGTTAAATTGATGCTGAAAAGCAGTGGTCGAATCAGTGAAGTTTCTGTAATGGGAATGGAGAAATGGCCACCAGTCGTTGTAAGTATCGATTCAAGGTAATAGAGTTACAACGATGGAACGCTGTATGCGGGGAAACCCGCATGTACAGTGTGGAGTGGGGGAAAAGATGGCGATTTTATCAAAGTCTTACCTATCACTATAACAGGTTATGCAGATTGTGCGGGATTTGGCAGGATATACTATGGGAAGAAGTGATCTGGTGCGCCGTGCCATGTCAAAGAAAAAAGGTTCTGTCATGGAAAAGGAACGTCAAAATTTTGTGTATGGAAATTTGGAAGAGGGCGTTCCAGGATGCGTAGCAAATGGAATTAGCGAAAAAGTTGCCAATCATATTTACGATGAGATGATCGATTTTGCAAAATATGCATTTAATAAATCGCATGCGGCAGCGTATGCAGTTGTGGCTTATGAAACCGCATATTTGAAATATTATTATCCGGTGGAATTTATGGCAGCGTTAATGACGTCTGTAATCGAAAATTCTTCTAAGGTATCTGAGTATATTTTATCCTGTCGGCAAATGGGAATAGAAATTATTCCTCCGGATGTAAATGAGGGAGAGGCTAATTTTTCTGTATCAGGAAACAAAATTCGATATGGATTGTCTGCCATTAAGAGTATAGGAAAACCAGTGATCGCAGGAATGGTGAAGGAACGGGAAGAAAATGGCCGTTTTAAAAATCTGAAAGATTTTATAAATCGCATGAGCCAGCGGGAAATTAACAGGCGTGTAGTGGAAAACCTTATAAAATCAGGTGCATTTGATCATTTAGGAGCGACCAGAAAGCAGATGATGATGGTGTATGCCGGAATGATGGAGCAGGCCGTTAAGGAAAAGAAACAATCATTGGCCGGGCAGATGAGCTTATTTGATTTTGTAGAAGAGGACGTAAAGAAAGATTTTGAAATAAAAATGCCTGATGTGGGAGAATATGATAAAGATACCATATTGACATTTGAAAAAGAAGTGTTGGGTATATACATTAGTGGACATCCGCTGGAAGCAGATGAGGAACTTTTGAAAAAAAATATAACAGCACAGACCAATGATTTTAATGTGGATGAAGAAACGGGATGTGCCAGAGTTGAAGATGGACGAAGTGTGGTGGTTGGTGGTATGATCACCGCAAAGACGGTCAAAACAACAAAAACGAACCAATTGATGGCATTTGTAACATTGGAAGACCTGGTTGGAACATTGGAAATTATTATTTTTCCAAAAGATTATGAAAAGTACAGATCTTATTTGGAAGTAGATAAAAAAGTACTTTTTAAAGGACGGGTTAGTATAGGGGATGAAAATCAGGGAAAGTTGGTATGTGAAAGACTGATTCCTTTTGAAGATATTCCCAGGGAACTCTGGTTACAATATGATAATAAAGAAATTTACTTGAAAGAGGAAAAATCCCTTTTGGAATTGTTGGCACCATGGGATGGAAATGATTCTGTTATTGTGTATTTAAAAGACTGTAAGCAGTATAAAAAACTTCCATCAAGTAAAAATATAGGTGTGAACACGGAATTGTTGAAAAAATTGTACGAAAAACTTGGTGAAAAAAATGTCAAAGTTATAGAAAAGTCTATTGAAAAACTCTGAAAAATAGATTAGAATAAATACGTGTGAACGATTTAAGAGGGTAATTTTGAGACTAATACATTGGGAGGAATCATCATGGAAAATGCAATTAATACAATTGGAGTCTTAACAAGTGGCGGCGATGCTCCGGGTATGAATGCAGCGATCCGTGCAGTTGTCCGTGCGGCATTGGCAAAGAACATGAAAGTGAAAGGTATCAAACGTGGCTATGCCGGGCTTTTGAAAGAAGAAATTATAGATATGGATAGCCGAAGTGTTTCAGATATTGTACAAAAAGGTGGAACAATCCTTTATACAGCACGTTGTGAAGAGTTCCGTACAGAAGAAGGACAGAAACTGGGTGCGGAAATCTGTAAAAAGCATGGAATAGAAGGACTGGTTGTCATTGGTGGTGATGGTTCTTTCAATGGTGCATGTAAACTCGCCGGTCTGGGAATCAACACAATCGGGCTTCCCGGAACGATTGATTTGGATATTGCATGTACCGATTATACGATCGGATTTGATACTGCCGTGAATACTGCAATGGAAGCGATTGATAAAGTACGTGATACATCCACGTCCCATGAACGCTGCAGTATTATTGAAGTTATGGGTCGCAGTGCAGGTTATATTGCATTGTGGTGCGGTATTGCCAACGGAGCAGAAGATATCCTTCTGCCGGAGCGGTATGATGGAAATGAACAGGCGATTATTAACCATATCTTAGAGCATAGAAAACGTGGAAAGAGTCATCATATCATTATCAATGCGGAAGGTGTCGGGCATTCCACCAGTATGGCGAAGAGAATTGAAGCTGCTACAGGTGTAGAAACAAGGGCAACTATTTTGGGCCATATGCAGAGAGGCGGCCGTCCTACATGTAAGGATAGAGTATATGCGACGATTATGGGAGCAAAGGCGGTTGATCTTCTGGCAGAAGGAAAGAGCAACCGAGTGGTCGGTTATTTGAACGGTGATTTTGTGGATTTTGATATTAATGAAGCATTGGCTATGAAAAAGGATATCTCTGAATATCAGTATACAGTCAGCAAAATGATGGTTCGCTGAGAGAAGAACATCTTTTTACAAGAATGTGAATAGAAAAGATGTAATCCAGAGAAAGGGATGCTGCAAATAAAATTTTGCAACATCCCTTTTTAGCCGCTTTATAAAGATAAAGGAGAATAATACGTGAAAAAATTTGGTGTATTTGGATTAGGTGATTTTGGTCAGAGCGTTGCGATTGCTTTAGCTAAGAATGGATGTGAAGTATTGGCGGTAGATATTCATGAAGAGAATATTCAGGATATTGCCGATTATGTGACAATGGCTGTTCGGGCTGATTTATGTGACCAGGAGGCATTCCAAAATTTAAATATTAAAAGTCTTGATGTAGTAGTGGTGGCGACAGGTAATAATATGGAAGCCGGGGTTATGGCTACTATTATTGCAAAAGAAGCCGGTGTGCCTTATATCTTGGCAAAAGCGAAAAATGAAATTTATGCCAAGGTATTGAAAAAAGTAGGTGCCGACGAAATTGTTTTTCCTGAAGTTGCCATGGGACAGCGGATTGCAAAGGGATTGCTGACAGGACGATTTATTGATCTTTTAGAATTATCAAGTAAATTTAGTATTACAGAGTTTAAGGTGTTTGATAAATGGGTCGGAAAATCACTGCGTGAATTGGATTTAAGAGGCCGCTATGGTGTAAATATGATTGCCAGAAAAATAGGAGAAGAAATAGAAATGGATATTAATCCGGATACTCCTCTGGAATCAGGAGAAATTTATATTGTAGCTGGAAATAATAAATCACTGGAAAAATGTTTGGAAGAGGAATCCGTCTGATTTTAGAAAAAAGATATAGAAAATTTTTATTATGTAGAAATGGGGTATTTTATGAATGCCGATATAAAATATGTAATTCAGCTTAATAAAAAGCCACGTCAAAGAAAAAAAGATCGTGTGTTTATAGTAGAAGGACCCAAAATGTATGCGGAACTTCCTGATAAACTTTTAGTGAAAACGTATGTGTCGGAAAGTTTTGCAGCAGAGGAAAAAAATCAGAAGTTATTGGAAAAACATCCATATGATGTGGTAAAAGATTCTGTTTTTGAACAAATGTCAGATACCAAAAGTCCACAGGGGATTTTAGCAGTTGCAAGACAGTTATCTTATAATGTGAAAGATCTTTTAGGCAAAGATAAGAAAACACCTCCATTTCTTCTGGTTTTGGATACGATACAGGATCCGGGAAATCTTGGCACTATGATGCGTGCCGGGGAAGCTGCCGGTGTAACCGGAATTTTAATGAATCAGGAAACTGTAGATATGTATAATCCCAAAGTCATTCGTTCTACCATGGGAGCTTTATATCGAGTTCCGTTTTTGTATACAGAAGATTTATCTGGAACTTTAAAAGAATTGAAAAAACAGGGAATATGTCTGTATGCGGCGCATTTGAAAGGGACAAGGGATTATGACCAAGAAAATTACTCTTCTCCATGTGCTTTTTTAATCGGAAATGAAGCAAATGGATTATCGGAAGAAATTGCATCGTTGGCGGATGTATATGTAAAAATTCCCATGTGTGGAAGTGTCGAGTCATTGAATGCAGCCATAGCGGCTGCGGTGCTGGCTTTTGAAGGGGCACGACAGAGACGAATGAAATCATGATATAATTTGACAAAATTCTGGTATGTATAAAAACTGTCATATTATTGTAATAGATAATATGGCGGTTTTTTTATGAAATCCGTAAAAAAAATGTAAAAATAACAAATAAGTGGTAAGCGCAAAATATTGCTACGCTGCCCATGAATCACGCTTGCACCAAAATGATAGATGCAAGCGTTTTGCTCTATGTTTAGTTTTGACAGTTCGCTTTCGCAGTCTCGCTCCATGGGGCAAGCTGTTCCAACTGTTCA
>JAPFDH010000032.1 GCA_026169045.1 Lachnospiraceae bacterium
ACTGTCAGGAGGCTTTATTAAAGTACGGCAAAAATCCGACGATCTGCGCTGAAACCAGAGCAGAACGCCGGATTTTTTGCTGTAACGAGCGGAAGTGCCGCTCAATCATTTATTTTGATGATTTTGCGACACTCCCTTTTATGTTATGAAATAATTAATTCTGTTCTTTATCTGCCATCATCATAGCACGAACTTTTAATGACAGACCAAATAAGTTGATAAAGCCTTCAGCATCGTGATGATCATATAAATCACCGGTGGTAAAAGAAGCAATGCTTTCATTGTAAAGGCTGTATGGAGAAGTAGTTCCCTGTTTGATGATATTACCTTTATAAAGTTTCAGTTTTACTTCTCCGGTTACATATTTCTGAGTGGAAGAAATAAATGCCTGAAGAGCATCACATAATGGGGTAAACCATTTTCCTTCATAAACCAAATCGGCAAAACGGCTGCTGACAGTTTTCTTAAATGCCATGGTATCACGATCTAAGATTAATTCTTCCAGCTGTTCATGTGCTTCTAAAAGGATTGTACCTCCTGGAGTTTCATAAACACCACGGGATTTCATTCCAACTACACGATTTTCTACGATATCAACGATACCTACTCCGTGCTTTCCACCCAATGCGTTCAGCTCTTTTACGATATCGGATACTTTTTTTGCTTCTCCATTCAGTGCAACGGGAACACCCTTTTCAAATGTAATAGAAATGGTTTCTCCTTCATCAGGAGCTTTTTCCGGAGTTACACCTAAAACTAAGAGATGATCATAGTTTGGAGCCTGTGCCGGATCTTCCAGTTCCAGACCTTCATGGCTGATATGCCAGAGATTGCGGTCGCGGCTATAACTGGAATCAGCAGAAAATGGAAGATCAATTCCATGCTTTTTGCAGTATTCAATCTCTTCCTCACGGGAACTCATTCCCCATGTTTCGTTGCATCTCCAAGGTGCAATAATTTTTAAGTCAGGAGCTAAAGCTTTGATTCCCAATTCAAAACGTACCTGATCATTTCCTTTTCCTGTTGCTCCATGGCAAATCGCTACCGCACCTTCCTTGCGAGCTACTTCCACTAATTTTTTTGCGATTAAAGGTCTCGCCATGGAAGTACCGAGCAGATACTTGTTTTCATAAACAGCATTTGCCTGAATACAAGGAACGACATAGTCATCGCAGAATTCATCTACTACATCAAGAACATATAATTTGGAAGCGCCGGACAGTTTTGCACGTTCTTCCAGACCATCCAACTCATTACCCTGTCCTACATCAATACAGCAACATACGACGTCATAATCATAATTTTCTTTTAACCATGGAATAATTGCTGTGGTATCCAGACCACCGGAATACGCTAAAATAACTTTTTCTTTCATATTAGAATTCTCCTTTGTTTTTTGTATGTATGCAACCTTATTTTGAATAAATATTCATGTTTTAAAAGATAAGGTATTTTACTATTGCAATGAAGCTTTGGGCTTAATGGCAACAAGTATTATGGTGATTACTATACATCAACTTTATAAGGAATGCAATAGGAAAAATAAAAAAAAATGAAAAAAAGCTTGCATAATATTCATCAAATATGTATAATTATGAAAAAATCAGCAAGAAGATGTGAATATATGCAGAAAGTGTGCATATTTTCGCTTCCTTGGGAAGCATACTTTACAATGGCGGAGAGTTTGCTATAATAAATGAAAGTAGCGAGGTGATAATCGAAAGATAGTTGTGAAGGAGAGCCTTATGGATACAGATGGTAAATTAATTATGGAAATGATCCATTATTATGAGAAGGATCCTAAACAAGTAAGTCATTTTTTAAAAGTATATGGATATGCGAAAACAATAGGAGAGGCAGAAGCCTTGAGTCCTCAATTGGAACAAATTCTGGAAATTGCTGCAATTATACATGATATTGGAATTAAAGTGAGTTTAAAAAAATATAAAAGCAGTGCCGGTAAGTATCAGGAAAGAGAGGGCCCTTTGTTGGCAAAAGCCATGCTGGAACGATTGAAATATCCGGCTGAATTAATTGGGAGAGTTTGTTATCTGGTAGGACATCACCATACATATGAAAAAATAAATGGATTGGATTACCAAATTTTGGTAGAGGCCGATTTTCTTGTGAATATAGAAGAATCCGGTATGAGTCAGGAAGAAATAGCAGATATTGAACAAAAAATATTTAAAACGTCATGCGGAAAACGTATCCTAAAAGCTTTATATTTAAAAGAAGACAAAAAGAAGACAGGAAAAGGCGGAAAGGAAGAAGAAACATTTTAGGTTTTCAAAGAAAAATGACGATAAGAGTAAAATGGAATCATTTGGAAAAGAGGAGATAAGTATGATTAAAGTTGGAATTATAGGTTCAACAGGATATGCTGGAAACGAGTTGGTAAGATTGCTGTTACAACATAAGGAAGTAAAGATTGTATGGTATGGTTCCAGAAGTTATATTGGTGAAAAATATGCTTCTGTGTATCGCAATTTATTTCAGATTGTAGATGAGACATGTTTGGATGATAATATGGAAACCTTAGCGCAGGAAGCCGATGTGATATTTACGGCTACTCCCCAGGGCTTCTGTGCTTCTTTGGTGACAGAAGATATTCTGAAAAAGACAAAAATAATTGATCTGAGTGCAGATTTTCGTATAAAGGATGTAAGTACATATGAAGAGTGGTATGGCATTGAACATAAGAGTCCGCAGTTTATACAGGAAGCTGTATATGGATTGTGTGAGATCAATAGAGATCAGGTGAAACATGCGCGGATTGTGGCAAATCCCGGATGTTATCCTACATGTAGTACATTATCTATCTATCCTTTAGTAAAAGAGAAGGTAATTGATCCCAATACTATTATTATTGATGCAAAATCCGGAACTTCGGGAGCAGGAAGAGGAGCAAAAATCCAGAATCTCTTTTGTGAAGTAAATGAGAATATAAAAGCTTACGGTGTAACGACCCATCGGCATACACCGGAAATTGAAGAACAGCTGGGATATGCTGCCGGATGTAGTGTGAAACTGAATTTTACACCCCATCTTGTTCCGATGAATCGTGGAATCTTAGTGACAGCTTATGCATCATTGATGAAGGATATAACAGAAGAGGAAATTAGGGCGATTTATCATTCTTATTATGATAATGAACAATTTATCCGTGTTTTAAATGAAGGAGAGTGCCCGGAAACACGTTTTGTTGAAGGAAGCAATTATGTAGATGTCAATTTCAAACTGGACTCAAGAACAAAGCGCATTATTATGATGGGAGCCATGGATAATCTGGTAAAAGGAGCTGCAGGGCAGGCTATTCAAAATATGAATATTATGTTTGGATTACCTGAAAATATGGGATTAATGCAGATACCAATGGTTCCGTAATCATTGTTTTGTATGGACTAATAAGAGTTGTGGGAATCTGTTGAAAGGATTGGTAAGATACATGAAAAAAATTGATGGAGGAATTACTGCCGCATCCGGATTTTGCGCGGCAGGTTTAAATGCCGGTATTAAAGGAAATGAAAAAAAGGATATGGCAATGGTTTTCAGTGAAAAACCATGTAATGCTGCGGGGGTTTTTACGACCAATGTGGTGAAAGCAGCTCCTGTTAAGTGGGATAAAGGGGTTGTAGATACATCTGAATTTGTACAGGCAATTGTGGTCAACAGTGGAGTAGCAAATGCATGTACAGGAGAGGAAGGATATCAATATTGTGTGGATATGGCGATGACCGCAGGAAAAGCTGTGGGCATACCAAAGGAAGCTGTTTTGGTAGCTTCTACCGGAGTAATCGGAAGACAACTTCCCATGGATAAGATCAAACCCGGAATTGAACAGTTGGCAAAGTCTTTAGGAAAAACACGTAAGGATGCAAAGTTGGCTGCTGAAGCTATTATGACGACAGACACAAAATCCAAGGAAGTAGCTGTAGAAATTGAAATAGAGGGGAAGAAAGCTGTTGTAGCCGGAATGTGTAAGGGATCCGGAATGATTCATCCAAATATGGCAACTATGTTGTGCTTTGTGGTGACCGATGTTGCAATTTCCCATGATATGCTCCAAAAGGCGCTTAGCGATATTGTAGTGGATACATTTAATATGATTTCTGTGGATGGCGATACGTCTACCAATGATAGTGTATTGTTATTGGCCAATGGAATGGCAGAAAACACGATGATAGAAACCGAAGGGGAGAATTATGAAATCTTTCGTGCAGCGTTGAAAGAAGTTATGACAGAGCTATCTAAAAAGATTGCCGGTGATGGCGAGGGATGTACGTGTTTGTTTGAGGCAAAAGTAAAAGGAGCGGAATCCAAAGAGCAGGCACGTATTCTTGCAAAGTCTATTATTTGTTCTAATCTGACTAAGGCAGCGATTTTTGGCCATGATGCAAATTGGGGAAGAATTTTATGTGCTATGGGATATTCCGGTGCTTCTTTTGATCCGGACAAAGTGGATATTTATTTTGAAAGTAAAGCAGGTAAATTGAAAATTGTAGAAAATGGTGTAGATACAGGTTATAGTGAAGAAAAGGCGACGGAAATACTTTCCCAAGAAGAAGTGACAGCTATTGCTGATATCAAATCCGGTAGTGAAGAGGCTACGGCGTGGGGCTGCGATTTGACTTATGATTATGTAAAAATTAATGGGGATTACAGAAGTTGACTTTAGTGGAAAGATAAATGAACAAATAATATGCTTGTTACAGCAGAAGGTGAGGAAAATATGAAATTGGATCAGGAGATTATGCATAAAGCAGAAACATTAATCGAGGCATTGCCGTATATACAGCGGTTTAACAGAAAGATTATTGTGGTGAAGTATGGCGGAAGTGCCATGGCAGATGAAGAATTGAAACGTCATGTCATTCAGGATGTAGTATTATTAAAATTGGTTGGATTTAAGCCAATTATTGTCCATGGTGGTGGAAAGGAAATCAGCCGTTGGGTAGGAAAAGTCGGAAAAGAACCAAAGTTTGTGAATGGACTGCGTGTGACCGATGAAGAAACAATGGAAATTGCCGAAATGGTTTTAAATAAGGTAAACAAAGGCCTGGTATCTTTGGTACATGAGTTGGGAGTCAAGGCAGTAGGGATATCTGGAAAAGATGGAGAACTTTTACGTGTAGATAAAAAGTATTCCGATGGTAAAGATATCGGTTATGTGGGAGAAGTAAAAGAGGTAAATCCAAAAGTATTATACGATCTTTTGGAAAAAGATTTTCTTCCGATTGTTTGTCCGGTAGGATTTGATGATTCTTATCACAGTTATAATATTAATGCGGATGATGCAGCATGTGCGATTGCGACAGCTGTTAATGCTGAAAAGTTAGCATTTTTAACGGATGTAGAAGGTGTTTATCGAGATCCGTCAGATGAATCCACACTTATTTCAGAGCTCCATATTAGTGAAATGGAAGATTTAATTGCCAGCGGTAACATTGGGGGTGGAATGCTTCCTAAACTGAATAACTGCATGGATGCGGTGAAGAATGGAGTATCCAGAGTACATATTATGGATGGACGTATTGCACATTGTCTGCTGTTGGAAATATTTACAAAAAAAGGTATCGGGACAGTAGTTATCGGAGAAGAAAAAGAATGAACTCTATAGAATTGTAAATCGGTTGGAAGAGAGGTTGACGATGAATACAGAAGAATATATTGGAAAAGCAGAAAGCGCCCTTCTGCATACCTATAATCGCTATCCGGTCGTGTTGGATAGGGGAGAAGGGGTATATCTGTATGATGTAAATGGAAAAAAATATTTGGATTTCGGTGCAGGCATTGCTGTATTTGCTTTGGGATATCATTATAAAGGGTTGGATGAAGCAGTGAAAAACCAGGTGGATAAACTGATCCATACATCCAATTTGTTTTATAATGTTCCGGCATTGGAGGCTGCTGAAAAATTGAAGAAAGCAGCCGGAATGGATCGGGTATTTTTTACCAATAGTGGAACGGAAGCAATAGAAGGAGCTATAAAACTGGCGAGAAAATATGCATGGAACAAAGACCACGGCCATGATCATGAGATCATAGCCATGAAACATTCTTTTCATGGAAGAAGTATGGGAGCTTTGTCGGTGACTGGAAATGATCACTATCAAGAACCGTTCAAACCTATGATTGGCGGGATAAAATTTGCAGAGTTTAATAATTTGGACAGTGTAAAAGCTCTCGTGAGTGGAAAGACGTGTGCAATTATTATGGAAACATTACAGGGGGAAGGCGGAATTTATCAGGCAGAGGAATCCTTTATCAAAGGTGTAAGAAAAATCTGTGACGAAAATGATATTCTTCTTATTTTGGATGAGATACAATGTGGAATGGGAAGAACAGGAACCATGTTTTGTTTCCAACAATATGGAATAAAACCGGATATCATGACGGTGGCAAAGGCTTTGGGCTGCGGAGTCCCAATCGGTGCCTTTGCTTGTACGGAAAAAGCGGCTTCTTTGGAACCGGGAGATCATGGAACTACTTATGGCGGGAATCCATTGGTTTGTGCTGCTGCCAGCAAAGTTTTGGATATTTTCCAAGAAGATAATATTTTGGATCATGTAAGAGAAATCGGAAAATATCTTTATGAAAAATTGGAAGAAGTAAAAGATAAGAATGACAAAGTGATAGCTCACAGAGGTTTGGGGCTGATGCAGGGATTGGAAGTTTCCTGTCCTCCGTCAGTAGTCATCAATAAGGCATTGAACAAAGGATTGATACTTATTTCAGCGGGAACAAATGTAATCCGTTTTGTTCCGCCACTGATTATCGAAAAAGAGCATGTAGATGAGATGATAGAAATTTTAAATGCATGTTTAAATGAAGAATAATCTGATTTATTTGCGACTAAAAATTATCAAAATGGTAATGATTAAGAAGAGGATGTTAGATTAATTTGACTGTAGTAGTAAAATCTAACAGCCTCTTCTTCTATATTTTGAAGTGAAAAAGCGAATAAATAAAATGGAGGTTATTTCATGTTTGGTGTAATTATGGCATTGGTTTCTGGTGCGCTGATGAGTATTCAGGGAGTCTTTAATACAGAATTGACAAAGCAAAGCAGTATATGGGCAGCGGCAGGGTTTGTTCAACTGACAGCACTCTTGACATGTATAGTAGCCTGGTATATAACCGGTAGAGGTGAAGTGGCTGGAATGTTTCAGATAGAAAAAAAATATATGCTTTTAGGAGGTGTGATAGGGGCATTTATTACCATAACAGTGATAAAAAGCATGGATTTTCTGGGACCGGCTAAAGCGGTTATGATTATTGTGGTATCACAGCTTGCGGTAGCATATTTAATTGAATTATTCGGTTTGTTTGGGATAGAAAAAAGTGTATTTGAATGGAAAAAAGCCCTTGGAATGGCTCTTGCGATCACAGGGATTGTAATATTTAAATGGGATTAAAAATTCCCTTGCCAAACCTATGGGAATTCGTTACAATGGTATCATCAGACATAATATGGTTGGATTCTGGGTAGAAGGAGAGCAGGAAGGAGTCTGTCCTATTATGATGAAAAAAAAATTCTCCAGAAAAAATGTGGCACTTGCAATTTTGATTTTTGCTTCCGGGACGATGTATTTCGTTTCAGATTCGTATCCACAGGATGCATGGCAAGTGATATCTGACACTCAAGAAGAACAATTAGAAGAATCGGAGTGGAAGAGTTCTCCGAGTGATGAAGAAGAGACGAATCAAGAGATTTTTTCTGAAAATACAAATCCGCAGATGGTGTTTGTGCACCTGGCTGGAGCAGTGGTTAGTCCGGGAGTGTATCAGGTGGAAGAAGGTTCCAGGATTTACCAGGTAATAGATCTGGCAGGAGGTTTAACCGAGGAAGCAGATAAAGATTTTTTGAATATGGCACAGACTGTTACGGATGGACAGAAGATTGTGGTTTATACAAAAGAAGAAGTAGAAGAAGGAAAAATTTCAGAAACGGTCAATAGTATAACTTCGAATGGAGCCGCATTGGATGAAGCAAAAATCAATTTAAATACTGCTGATAAAGATACACTTATGAAATTAGCGGGAATTGGAGAGGCAAAAGCAGATGCAATTCTTGCGTATCGTACGGAGCACGGAGGCTTTCGCACAATAGAAGAGATCATGGAAGTTCCTGGAATAAAATCAGCAGCATTTGAAAAGATTAAAGATGATATTATTGTATAGGGGAAAGAGAAAAGTCACCTGGATATAGTATCATTCGGTGACAGAAAAGAAGAAAAAGACAGGAGTAAGCATCATGGCAAAAGTATTAGTAGTGGATGATGAAAAAATGATCGTAAAGGGTATACGATTTAGTTTGCTTCAAGATCAGATGGAAGTAGATTGTGCTTATGACGGTGAAGAGGCTGTAGAAATGGCAAAGAAAAAAGAGTATGATGTGGTACTTTTGGATGTCATGCTGCCTAAGTTGGACGGCTTTGAAGTTTGTCAACAGATTCGGGAATTTTCCAACATGCCTATTATTATGTTAACAGCAAAAGGGGATGATATGGATAAGATTCTTGGTTTGGAATATGGTGCTGATGATTATATTACTAAACCGTTTAATATATTGGAAGTAAAAGCAAGAATCAAAGCAATCATGCGTCGAAGTGGTCATAATAAGACGGTGAAAGAGAAAGAAGAAGAAAGTAAGATTGTGACCGCAGGCGATATGAAACTGGATACGGAGGGGAGAAGAGTTTTTATTGCCGGAAAGGAAATAAATGTTACGGCTAAAGAATTTGATCTCTTGGAGTTGTTGATTTTAAATCCCAACAAAGTATACAGCAGGGAAAATCTGCTGAATATTGTGTGGGGATATGAGTATCCTGGTGATGTGAGAACAGTAGATGTGCATATTCGTCGTTTGCGTGAAAAGATTGAAACAAATCCAAGCGAACCTAAGTATGTACACACAAAGTGGGGAGTGGGTTATTATTTTAAGAATTAAAGGATTGGGAAAACGTTTAAAAAGCATGCGCTTTTATTTATTTCTATTGATTTTTTTGATAGGAATTATCCCCGCATTTGTTATTAAAGAAACGACGATCCACTCTATTGAAGGAAAATTAGTAAATCAGAGAACGATGGAGTTGAAACAGCGTTGCAGTATTTTGGCGGATCAGCTGGGTACAGATCCATCACTGCAAATGGTATTGGATAATTCGGAAAGTTTAAAAAGTGAATTGATTTGGCTTTCAGAAATGTACAATGGGCGACTTCTTCTGATTGATAGTACCTACCGGATTATTTTGGATACATATGCGCTGGATGAAGGGAAGATATGTATTTCGGATGAGGTATTTAAAGGATTTAAGGGTGAGTTTTATTCCAATTACGATAAAGAGAAAAAATTTATAGAGTTTACTGTCGGTATTACGAATAAAACGGATAAAAATACTACAACTACCGGTATTATGGTTGTCAGTGCATCTGCTGCATCTGTTAAATCGATTGTAAGAGATATGCAGGATAAGGCAAGAATCCTGGAAGTTATCAGTTTCCTTTTGATTGCTGTAGCCGCTTATGTATTGTCTGGTCTGTTTACAAAACCCATGAAAAATCTGTCTATGGAAATTGATAAAATTCAAGATGGAAATTTAGATGTGGATCTGACAACAAATGGCAGATATTCCGAAGTTACTCAGATTGCGAATAGTATCAGTAAGGTTTTAAAACGTTTGCAGGCTTTGGATCAGTCCCGTCAGGAATTTGTATCTAATGTGTCACATGAATTGAAAACACCAATTACATCCATTCGGGTGTTGGCGGATTCTTTGATGTGTCAGGAAAATGTACCCGTAGAATTATATAGAGAATTTATGGGAGATATATCCGATGAAATTGATCGGGAATCTAAAATTATAAATGATTTACTGGAATTGGTACGTCTTGATAAAAGTGCAACAAAGCTTCATATCGAACAGGTAAATATTAATGACCTTATTGAAGTTATCTTAAAGAGACTGCGTCCAATTGCAAAACAGAGAAGTATAGAAGTTATTTTTGAAAGTTTTCGACCGGTTATGGCAGAAGTCGATGAGACAAAGTTGAGTCTGGCTATCAATAATTTAGTGGAAAATGCTGTGAAATATAACAATGACGAGGGATGGGTCCGGGTTTCATTGGATGCAGATCATAAATACTTTTATGTGAAAGTAGCAGATTCGGGTGTCGGCATTCCTGAAGAGTTGAAAGAACATATTTTTGAACGTTTCTATCGGGTTGATAAGGCACGATCCCGGGAGACCGGCGGAACCGGTCTTGGTCTGGCGATTACAAAAAATGTAATATTGCTTCATCATGGAGCGATTAAAGTGGATACGAAATTGGGGGAAGGAACGGTATTTACCGTTCGTATTCCGCTGACGTATTTGGCGTAGGAGGTACATGACATGATGAAGAGACGAAACATTTTTATTATCTTACTGCTGCTTTGTATGAGTTTATTAGTAGGTTTAATCGGTTGTGATAGAAAAAAGGAGAAACCAGAGGGTGCTTACAGTGTCTATTATTTAAAACAGTCGGGAACAGAACTTACACAGGATTTTTATGTGGTACAGGCAGAAGAACCAGAAAATATTGTTACAGAATTATGGAATCAATTTATTTCTGTCCCTGAAGGAGAAGACAATATCAGTGCTTTTCCGCCGAATATCAGCCTATTAGGGGTAAAAATAGAGGATCGTGTCCTATATTTTGATTTCAGCAAAGAATATAGAGAGTTGGAACAGGAAAGAGAAGTTCTTTTAAGAGCGGCTATCGTATTGACATTTACGCAGATTCCTGATGTGGATTCTGTAGCAATTACGATAGAGAATCAGCCATTAACAGACAGTACCGGAAATCCGATAGGGGTACAGACCAGCAGCAATTTTGTGGACATATTTGGAAAAGGACTAAATTCGGCTACAAGAACGACACTGACACTTTATTTTTCCAATGAAACAGGAGATAAACTGGTCAAAGAAACCCGTGAGGTAGCTTTTGAAAGTTCTTATCCGGTTGAACAGTATGTGGTAAATCTATTGATTGAAGGACCAAAAGAAGAAGGGCACAAAGCAACACTGCCGTCGAATTTAAAAATTCTAGGAGTTTCTGTAAAAGACAATATCTGTTATGTTAATTTTGATTCGTCCTTTGTTTCCAATGCATTGACGGATTTAAAAGATTATATGTCAGTCTATTCAGTAGTAAATTCACTAGCAGAATTAACTGGGGTAAGAAAGGTTCAGATTTCTATTGATGGTGCTACAAATGTGAAATTTAAAGATAACATTTCTTTGGCAGAACCTTTAGATCGAAATCTTGACTATGTAGAAGAAGAATGACAGGGA
This sequence comes from Lachnospiraceae bacterium, assembly GCA_026169045.1. Lineage (GTDB taxonomy): Bacteria > Bacillota > Clostridia > Lachnospirales > Lachnospiraceae > Fimimorpha. The sequence goes on from JAPFDH010000032.1 coordinate 11,340, forward strand.
GGGATGTTTTATAAAAAGGCCGCTGTTGGCGATAGCGATCGCATTGGTACTTGGAGAGTCCGTTGCGTGGTGGAATCCGGTGGCAGCCTGGAGTATGGGAATGCTTGCTGTAATAGGAAGCTGTTTGGGGAGAACGGTTATGAAAGATAGGGCAGGAAGAATCACGCTGCAGTGGTTTCTTCCTGTCTTTTTTCTTATGGGTGCATTTTTATGGAATCAAGCAAATAAAGATACTCCTTTAGGATATTTATTAAAAACAGAAAATAGTATAAAAGGAAAACTTCAAGGAACCGTTACATCTGTAAAAATGGGAGAAGACGGAGTTGAACAGATTACAATAAATCGTATCCATATTCAAAGGCAAGACGGAAAAGTGATAACAGGGAAGGGATTAATCATTTATCTGGATAAAACAGATATAATGGTAAAAATAGGGAATAGAATCCAGACAGAGGGAGAAATAACCCCCTTTTCCGAAGCGACCAATCCGGGGCAATTTGATATGCATTCGTATCAGAATATATTTGGAATAGAAGGAATGATCTGGGGGAGTACAATCGAAATAATAGATGAAAGAAGTGATAAGATTAAATGCTTCGTTTGGGAAATTCGTGAGATTTTGAAAAGAAAAATTAAAGAACTGGCGGCACCAGAAGATTACGGTGTTTTTCAGGCTGTTTTTCTGGGAGATAAAAGCGAATTGGATGAAACGATAAAAGACTTGTATGTAAATAGTGGAATTGCCCATATTTATGCGGTTTCGGGAACGCATATTTCTGTTTTAGGAGCTTTTTTTTATCAGCTTATCCGAAAAATGACCGGCAGTTATGGAATATCGGCAATGGTTGGAAGCGCAGTTCTTCTTTTCTATGCCATGCTGGTGGGAAATCCGGTATCAGCGGTTCGTGCAGTTGTCATGTTTATCTGTTACATGATTGCCAATATAAAAGGACGGATTTATGATCTGACATCCGCTCTTGCGCTTGCATCAATTATTATTTTAATATGGCAACCATTACAAATCACGCAGGGAAGTTTTCAATTATCTTTTGCAGCTGTGCTTGGAATTGGAATGGTAGGTCCTGCAATTCTTCCCAGGTGGAAAAAACATGGAAAGTTTGCAAAGACAATTTCAATGGCATTGGGAGTACAGGTTATGATTACTCCAATTCAATTATATCATTTCTTTACATATGCGACATATTCATTCTTTTTGAATTTTTGTATTTTGCCTGCCGTGCCATTTTTAATTCTTTCCATACTTGCGGGTTCAATGATTGGATTTCCGATGCCGAATATAGGAAAATTTATTTTTGGAACGGGACATTATATTCTGATATATAATCAATTGATGTGCCAACTGTTTTTAAAATTACCTATGTCGCTTTCCGTGTTGGGGAGACCCAGAATAATACAATTAGCATTTTATTATTTATTTGTATTGTGTTTTATTATAATACAAGAGTGTATCTGGTATAGAAAAAAAGGCATACTGGAGTGGAAACAAAATACTGTGAATGGAGGAGGTATTAAGGAAGATATAAAAATTTGTCTGATGGGTATGATATGTTTTGCAATTGGAGTAGCGGGATTGAAAAGAATTTCTATGGAGAGATGGACGGGGCAGATGAGCGTAACGATGTTGGATGTGGGACAGGGGGAAGGATTTGTTATTCGTTTGCCGGACGGAAGTGTAATTTTGATTGATGGAGGGAGCAGTAGTGAAAAGAGTGTGGGTGAGTACTGTATTGAACCCTATTTAAAATTTGAAGGAATTGATAAAATTGTCTACGCTTTTTTGAGCCATAGCGATGCGGATCATATAAATGGTGTGCTTGAAATATTAGAACGTGAAACTATTTTTATAGAAACTTGTGTGATCCCGGATGAAAAAAATGTAGAAAAAGATTTTTCTGAGTTGATTTCATTGACCGATACTGTTGGAACCAGAATACGGTATTTATCGTCAGGAACAAAACTGCAGAAAGGAGATGTGAAACTTACGTGTCTGCATCCTGAAGCAGGGATGGAAGCAGAAGATCTGAATGACACATCGGAAGTACTGCTTTTAGAAATGAAAAATTTTCGGATGTTATTTACAGGAGATGTCGGATCAAAAGAAGAAGGATTTTCCGGTGAATTATCCAATGTTCCAATTACAATTTTGAAAGTGGCTCATCATGGTTCAAAAAATTCTACAGGAGAAGATTTTTTGAAAAACATACATCCCCAGTATGCATGGATCAGTTGTAGTGAAGGAAATCGATATGGACATCCCCATGAAGAAACATTGGATCGATTGGAACAATTAAATTGTGATATTTATATGACCATGGAAAAAGGAGCAGTAAAATTAAAAACAGATGGTGAAAATATGCGTATTTTTACCTACAAATCATAAAATAGTAATAATATATAGAAAAAGTATAAAAAATACATGAAAAAACCCATTGCTTTTATAAAAATATCTATGGATAATAAGCTAAAATAACATAAAAGTTATATGGAAGGAAAAGTGATATGGAAAAACAAATACAGAAAGCACAATGGATTTGCGCAGAAGAGTTTTTAGTAAACCCGATATGGATATATGGCAGGGAAAATGGGATACGAGAGCAGATTGAACAGATACATCCGAATGAATTGAAGAATTATCATATGTTAGTCCGCAAAAAATTTCATTTTGATAAAAAATCAGAAAATGTTTGGCTGGATATTACGGCAGATGATTATTATAAATTATATGTGAATGGACATTTTGTCGGACAAGGTCCTTCACCATCTTATGAAACAAGATATTATTATAATCATTATGAAATAACAGATTATTTGAGAAATGGAGAAAATGTGATAGCGGTTCATACCTATTATCAGGGAAACATTAACCGTGTCTGGAATAGCGGAGATTTACGACAGGGATTAAAGGCTGTATGCTATGACAAAAATGGAATTATACTTCAAACAGATGGGACATGGAAGTATAAGCGTGCGAGACAATATGTAAATAATAGAGAAACAGGATATCATACTCAATATCTGGAAGATATCGATATGACAAAATACGATGTCGGATGGAAGGATATTAATTTTGAGGAAAAAGAATGGAAATCAGCAATGGTAAAATCGGAGGATGATCACTGCTTAGTATTACAGGAAACTAAAAGTTTGGAATTATATGAAGTTTTTCCCCAAAGTATAAAAGAACTGGAAAAGGGGATATATATTTTAGATTTTGGTAAAGAAGTCGTAGGTTATGTTCGATTGCAGACAGAAGGAATCAAAGGAGAAACCGTAGAAGTTTTTGCCGGTGAAGAGCTTTTGGAGGATGGACATGTACGATTTCAAATGCGATGTAATTGTACGTATCATGAAACATGGATATTGTCCGGCAGAAAAGAAATCATAGAAAATTATGATTATAAAACATTTCGATATTTGGAAATTCATGGGGAAAAAAGAATGGCGGAGCAATTTTCTGTAATTGTACGTCATTATCCATTTTCCAATCCAATTCGCTTGGAAAAATGTAATGATACGCGGTTGCTTCAAATATGGGATATTTGTAGCAGAAGTATTCAATTGGGAACACAGGAAGTTTTTGTGGATTGTCCAAGTAGAGAGAAGGGACAATATTTGGGAGATATGACGATCACAGCCAAATGTCAGATGATATTGACAGGGGATCCGTCCATGTATAAAAAGGCACTATTTTCTTTTGCAGATTCTGCAAGTGTGGATGATGGATTACTGGCTGTAGCGCCAGGAAGCTTCATGCAGGAAATTGCGGATTATTCATTGATTTATCCCATGCAGGTATATGAATATTTCCAATATACAAATGATGAGGATACGATAAAGAAACTCTATCCCATTGTAAAAGGAATACAGAAACACTTTGAACGATTTCAAAGGAAAGATGGACTATTGGAAAATGTAACGGATAAATGGAACATGGTGGATTGGCCGGAAAATTTGCGGGATTCTTATGATTTTCCTTTGACAATTCCCATTGGGACAGGATGTCATGCGGTGATAAACGCGTATTTTTATGGAGCACTGTTATATATAGAAAAGCTGGAAAATATTTTGCATTTAGAGTCTGATACGAAACAAAAACGGAGAAAAATAAAAGAGGCATTTCAAAAGGCGTTTTATCAAAAAGATGAAAGGTTATTTGTGGATGCGGAAGGTTCAAAACACTCATCTCTGCATACCAACAGTTTGGCATTGTTTTTTTCGTTGAACACAAGAGAAAGTGAACAAACAATAGCGGATTTGATTCGCAAAAAGGGATTATGCTGTGGAGTGTATATGGCATATTTTGTTTTAAAAGGATTGGCGCGCATCGGAGAATATCAGTTGATGTATGATTTGATGACAGGAGAAGGAGAGCATTCATGGATGAATATGGTACATGAAAGAGCAACCACTTGCTTTGAGGCTTGGGGAAAAGAGCAGAAATGGAATACAAGTCTTTGTCATCCTTGGGGAAGTGCACCGCTGTTATTGACTTTGGAAGATATAGCTGGTTTACAGTTTCGGAATAGAAAGGTAATCCGGACAAAATGTCATTTACCCAAACAAATTCAATCAATTTGTTTGATGCATGGAGAAAATGAGGTGTTATTTCAAATGGATTATCATAAAAGTTAGTTTATATCAGAAGATATATTAGCGTTGACAAACAATAAAACAGTCCTTTATAATCATTCAAAGGTAAGGGAGTAATTGGCACTGAAAACAGTGGATCAAGGTCAACATACTGATGGATTTCATCTGGCTTTGATTTCAGAGATACGGATCTGAATAATGAGACTTATCTGCGGTTTGACAGGTGATCTGTCGGCTGCAGATAGGTCTTTTTTTGTTGTTATGAGGAACCGGAGTACTTAGAAATTGCAGCGGTGATCAATTGGTATTTTCTCATTTGCCGATGACGTATAATAAATTTCGCAAAAATAAAATTTCATAATAATAAAGACATGGACTATAGCCGTTTGGTAGAATTAAGTCACCACAACAAAACCCATCAAAGGAGGCTATAGAACCATGTCTGATAAGATTATACAGCT